>JABDIZ010000383.1 GCA_013003465.1 Rhodothermaceae bacterium | reverse complement strand
ACGGGCTCGATCACCGCCACGATGTGGCGCAACTCCAACCTGAACGCGCCCAACCCGCTTCCGAACTGGCAGCGGATGGACAACTTCGCGCTGCCGAGCGGCTCCTACTACACCGCCTATGGCATTTCGCGCGAACCGGCCCATGTCCTCTACCTGGGGGCGACGAGCACGTTCAACACAGGGCCCCCGCGCATTTTCCGTCTCGACAACGCGAACACGGCCACTGATGGCCTGGTCGAGGTCTCGATTCCCAATACGCCGGTCGGGGCTTACGTCCACAGCATCGCCGTCAACCCAGAGGACGCCGACGAGATCGTCGTCGTCCTCTCCAACTTCAATATCATCGGGCTCTACCACTCGACCGATGGCGGGCAGACGTACACGGCTATCGAGGGGAACCTGGCCGGGACCAACAACAACGGTCCGTCACTCCGCTGGGCTTCGATTCTGCCGCTGACGGCCTTCGGTGACAACCGGACGATGTACTTGGTAGCGACGAGCGTGGGCCTGTTTTCGACGACACAACTCGATGGCATGAACACGGTCTGGACGCAAGAAGCAACCGAGCTGACGGGCAACGTCGTCGTCAACGCGGTGGCCTCGCGGGTCTCCGATGGTCGGGTGGTGATCGGCACCCACGGGCGCGGCGCTTTCGTGGGCGATGTGGATCCGATGTCGGTGGCGAACGAGCCCGGCAGCACGGCACCGGCGGGCTTCGCGCTCGCAGCGGCTGCACCGAACCCCTTCCGAGGGACCACACAGCTCGGCTTCACGCTACCAGCGGCGAGTCGCGTCACGCTGACGGTCTACGATGTAACGGGGCGGCGCGTGGCAGCGGTCCTGGACGACGCCGACCGAACTGCAGGCTCGCACACAGTCGCGTTCGACGGGCGCGGGCTGGCGAGTGGCACCTACCTCGTGCGATTGGAGGCTGACGCCGTCGGAGACGAACGGCAACGGTTTACAGAGACGCGGCAGATTGCCCTGGTGGAGTGACTCTGCGCAGGGGAAACAATCCCCCTTGACAGGCAAGGGGAAGGGTGCTACGTTCTAGCCTCTCGATCCCGCTTCCCTATGGCCCGCAAAAAAGGCGAGTTGCTCCAGGGCACGCTCGACATGCTCATCCTCAAGACCCTCACGCTCGGGCCGATGCACGGGTATGCCATCGTGCGTCGGCTCCAGCAGGTTACCGACGACGTGCTCCAGGTTGAGGAGGGCTCGCTCTACCCGGCGCTCTACCGGATGGCGGCCAAGGGTTGGATCGAGGCCGAGTGGGGCATCTCGGAGAACAACCGCCGCGCCAAGTACTACCGCCTTACCACGACGGGGAAGCGCCAGCTGAAGGAAGAGCTCGCCTTCTGGGAGCGGTTCAGCACCGCCGCCTCGAAGGTGTTGCAACTGGCTCCTGGGGGGGCCTAAGGCATGAGGGGCCGCCTCCCGTGGCCGCGCCCGCTGACGCCGCGGCGGCGGCAGGACCTCGCGCGCGACATCGAGGAGGAACTGCGCACTCACCTCGAACTGCGTACCGGGGATAATCAGCAGGCCGGCCTGGCGGAGGCCGACGCGAAGGCCGACGCGCTGGCACGATTTGGCGATCTGGAGCAGATAGCCGAAGCCTGTCTTCAGGCCGAGGAGGATCATCCTGTGCGAACGGCGCAGCGTCTGGCCACGATGGGGCTGATGCTCACGATCGGGTTTGCTGCCTTCGCCCTCACCTTTGCCCTTCTCTATGCGGCGTTGCTGCGTCCGATCCGTTTCGACGAGGCGGATCGCCTTGTGCGCGTCGGAGAGGGGTGGAGGGATGCGATGATTCCTGTAGAGGAGTCGCTGATGTGGCGTACGGAGGGCGCGAGCTTCGAGCACCTCACGGTCTTCAGCGCCTCGGAGTTCACGCTGATGGATGAGCAGGGCGCTGCGCGCGTGCACACGATGATGATCGGCGATGCCTACTTCGAGGTGTTCCAGGTCGAGCCGCTGCTCGGGCGCACGTTTGCGCCTGAGGAAGTCGAGGCGCAGGCGGCCCCGGTCGTGTTGCTGAGCGAGTCGCTCTGGACGAACCGCTACCGTCGCTCGCTGGCGATCCTCGGAAAGCCGATGATGCTCGATGGGGAGGCGTATACCATCGTCGGTGTCATGCCAACGGCGGCGCAACTCTTGCATGGAGTGGATGTCTGGACGCCCCTGTTTCTCGCCGAAGGCATGGAGCGCAAGCGCCAATATGTGGTAGCACGGCTGCAAGAAGGAGTAACGCTGGCTGAGGCGGAATCTGAAGCTGCCGAGCTGTCTGCACAGTTGCTCATCGCCAACCCGAAGGCGGTGCCGGTGCCTGTCTCGTGGCATCCTATGCGTGCTCTCTATGTGGATCCCGTGCGCCCGACGGTACTTCTGCTGTTCAGTGTTGGGATGCTCGTGCTCGCCCTCGTGCTCGCGGTTGCCTTACGCCGAGTGCTAAGCCGAACGCTTCGCATCCATCTACTCACGCTGGGTGGAGGACCCGGCTGGCTGCAACGGCTCGAATACCTCAGTGTGGCTCTAGTCTCGGCAGTGCTTGGATTGGCCGTCGCCTATCAGGTACGAGGAGCGCTTTACGATTCCTTACTCGGGCGATGGGGCACTCTGTTCGACCAGCAGGTGGATGGGGTTGTGGCCTTGATTGTGTTGCTGCTCGCTGTAGGCATCGGATTGGGACTGACCGTGATGCCGCACTGGTTGAAGCAAAAGGTTCCCACTCGCCAGACCATGCACTTTGGGTTGGACCGCTCGCTGAGCGCCATGGTGGTGGCTATGGCTGTCCTGTTGCTTGTCGCGTTTGGACAGACGGCGCGGCCGTTTCTGGAAACAGCCCGTCAGCCACTCGGCTTCGATGAGGACCGCGTATTCGTTGCGGATCTACCAATCACCGGGGCGACGGCCGATGTGTGGGATCAGTACCCTGCTGTGGTCGAGGCCGTTCGCACGCTGCCCGGTGTGGAGGCCGCAAGCCTCAGTCAGGCGTTCCCTGTCCAAACGCAGCGTTTCGACTCGTACCCGCTCGTGCTGGGTTCCCTCGGCTCCACGGACGAGTCGGTGCTTAACGACGCTGGCGAAGCGTGCCTGGAAGTCATCGGGACCGATTATGTGGAGACGATGGGCCTGGCAGTACTCAGCGGGCGCTCCATCACCGCCTCAGATGTAGAGGGCGCAGAACAGGTTGCGCTTGTCAACGCCACATTAGCCGAGCAGTATTGGCCCGGCGAGAATCCTCTAGGCAAACGCGTCGACCTCGGAGGAAATGCACACATACGCACCGTCGTCGGGGTCGTGTCCGATGTCCATTACTATGGTGGGGAAGTTGGTTTGCTGCCCATCATGTACGTCCCGCAGGCGCAGAGCTTTCTCTCACGGATGAACCTAATCGTGCGTTCGGAGGCAGACTCTGAGGCGCTCGCTTCTGCAATCCAGGTGACGATTCGTGACGTTGCCCCAACGATGTCCGTGGAGCCGATCGGCTATGCCAGTGCAGTGCGTCATGCGGTCGTCCGCGATGACTGGACAGCGCTCTGGTTGCTGGGCTTGATGGCGATTGGCGCGCTCCTCTGCGCCGTGGCAGGGACGGCTCAACTGGTCACGGATCACGTGCGTGAGCGACTCGATGCCATCGCGGCAGAACGGACGCATGGCGTCCGGGCCGGGCGTGTGCTCCTGCATGCCTGGCGACCCGCGCTCATCACGGTGAGCGTTGGGGTGGTGCTTGGTCTCATAGCCGCATGGGGGCTCACGCAGGGCCTCGCGCCGGATCTGCTTGGCGAAGTCGATGGCGAGGTCTGGGCCTGGGCAGCCGGAGTGGTTGCCGTCGTGATGCTTGTCGTGAGCCTGGTACCAGCGCGGCAAGCGCTCGATATCACCCCCTCGGCCTAAGGAGAAGGAACATTTTTGCCCTTGACAGGCTAGGTGTGGTTTATTGCCCTAGAATATCTAGGTCAATGAATTACTGGTCGCCTCCTCCTGTAGTCCAATCAGACCGCCATACGCATGTCTACCCGAACGAAGGCGTTGTTTGTCGGAACCCTGTCACCGCGACCACGCGAGTGCCCTACACCCTGGGTACATCGGGGCGGGTGACGCTTTCGGTTTTCGATCTCCGAGGCCGGGAGGTGATGCGTGTGTTGACAGATGCTCGTCAGCCTGCGGGCACGCATGCAGCCACATTTGATGCCTCGGCGTTGGCGAGTGGCATCTACACCTATCGCCTACAGGTTGAAAGTGAGGGGGGCAGCGTTATGAGGCAACTCGGCGGATGAGCATCACGCGGTAGCTGCACCGTTTAGTAGTCAGGGTATCCGTATTCCCCCTTGATCGTCTGGGTATGACTGGGGTACCCTTGCCTCGTTCATCTAGGTATTTGTCAAGCCCTCACCACTATGCGCCTTCGCTACCCGCTTCTTCTCCTCATACTGGCCGCTCTAACTACAGCGCCCACGGCCGCACAGACCGTCACCGTTACCACTATTACACCGGAGTTCAATGCGAGCGGCGGCGTATCGGTGGGACCGGACGGGAATGCCTACGTCGCTGATTTCGGCGCCACCCTATCCACCAACGGAGGCAACACGATCTACCGGGTCGAGCCGGACGGCACCACGACCGTCTTCGCTACCGGGTTCGTCGGAGCCTCGGGCAATGCCTTCGATGCCGCCGGCAACCTGTACCAGTCCAACATCGGAGCTGGCAGAATCAGCAAGGTGACGCCCGCGGGTGTGGTGTCGACGTACGCCACGACCAACATCGCGGGGCCGGTGGGCGTCGCGGTCGATGCCGACGGCAACGTCTACAACACCAACTGCGTCTCGGGGGCAGGCTACATCACGAAGACGACCCCGGCGCAGGTGACGACCGTGTTCTCGCAGAGTGCGCTGATGAGTTGCCCCAACGGCCTCACCATCGATGCCAACGGCAACCTCTATACGGCCAACTTCAACGACGGACGCATCGTCAAGATCGCGCCCGGTGGCACGGCCAGTTTGCTGGCTACCCTATCTACAGCACCCATAGGAAACGGACATCTCACCTTTGCCCATGGGCGGCTCTATGTCTGTAACTGGAGCGGGCGCATCTATGAGGTGCTCCTTGATGGCACTTCGCGCGTGCTGGCCGGGACCGGCCAACTCGGGACCACGGACGGCCCCGGTGACCAAGCGACCTTCTACCGGCCCAACGGCATCTCGGCCAGTGTGACTGGGGATACGCTCTACATCAACCAGTCCACCCAGGTGGTCGGCGGCACGCAGTTGCATCCGAATGTGGTGCGTATGATCACAGGAGTGCTCGCTACCGTGGATGTAGAGGATGGACCAGACAGCCCCGATGGCTTCGGGTTGCTGCCGAACACGCCCAATCCGTTCGGCACGTCCACGCGCCTCGGCTACACGCTGGCGCGACCGGGGTCGGTGGCGCTGCGGGTCTACAACCTGCTCGGGCAGCGTGTGCGCACGCTGGTGGATGCGGTGCGTCCCTCGGGTGAACACACGGTAATGTGGGACGGGCGGAACGACGCGGGCGATCCAGTCGCCTCGGGCATCTATCTCTATGCGCTAGAAGGCCCTGATCGGCGCACGACGCGCCCGATGGTGTTGCTCCGTTGAGGTCAACCGGGCCATAGCCAGGCGGCCCCGCGCACGCCGCTGGAGTCGCCGTGGACGTTCGGCTCGATACGGGTCGCCACAGTGGGGGAGAAGACGTAAGGGACCATCGCCTCGCGGGCTGCCGCTGCTAGGTTCGGGAGGTTCGACATCCCGCCGCCGAGCACGATCACGTCGGGGTCGAGGACGTTGACGACGGCGGCGAGGGCGCGACCGAGCCGCTCGGTGTAGCGCCGGAGCGTGGCTTGGGCGTCGGCATCGCCCGCCTGGGCGTGCGCCACGATCTGGCGGCTGGTGAGCGTGCTGCTCGTGTGGCGGGTGTGGTCGCGCTCGAAGCCGGGGCCAGAAAGAAACGTCTCGATGCAGCCGGTTTGGCCGCAGTAGCAGGGCGATCCCGGTCGCTCGTCAGTGGCGGGCCAGGGGAGGGGGTTATGGCCCCACTCGCCCGCGATCAGGTTGGGGCCGACGAGGCAGGCACCGTCCATGACGATGCCGCCGCCCACGCCTGTGCCGAGGATGACGCCGAAGACGGTGCGCGCGCCCGCTCCGGCGCCGTCGGTGGCTTCCGAGAGGGCGAAGCAGTTGGCGTCGTTCATCACGCGGACGGGACGCCCGAGGCGGGCTTCGAGGTCGTCGCGGAGGGGGCGTCCGATGAGCCACGTCGAGTTGGCGTTCTTCACCAGGCCAGTGTCCGGCTCCACGGCGCCCGGAATGCCGACGCCCACCGTGCCTGTCTGCCCGGTTTCGTGCTCGATCTGCTCGGCGAGGTCGCCGAGGGTCGCGACGGTGCCCTCGTAGTCCCTCGGCGTGGGGATACGCTGGCAGAGCAGTTCGGCTCCATCATCGGCAAGCGCGATGCCTTCAATCTTGGTCCCGCCGAGGTCAATCCCGATGCGCATTATTCAGGTTGCGCGGACTTAGTTGATAGGCCGAACGGAGTGCTCATCTATGACCTCGTAATCTGGCCCCAATTCTCCCTTGGCGATGGCTAGCCAAGCTGAAGCATCTTCGTCGAATAAGGCAGTGTCGGACTCGCCCGCCGGCGAGGAGCTGCTCGGATCAGCCCAGTTGAGCGATGTATTGAATCGGCCGATCAGATGCTCGCCTGCTCGTCGTGTTGTGGCTGAGAGCGGTAACTCACTCAACTCAACCGGATAGCCGAAACGCTTGTAGATGGCATCGCTCGCAGTCCAAAAGCACACGCCGGAACCTGGGTCGAAGAAGAACCTGAGGCGGTACGACATGGATAAGTGGGATCGCCAACTTCCAATGACTAGGCAGAAAGTACGCTAGCCGTCAGTTCGCGAAGGGCCTCCTCTTGCTCGGCCTGTTGTGCCTCGGTGTGGAGAATCGTCGGCTCAGCTGCGCGGACGGTGCAGTTCGCAAGGGCGCAGCGCTCGCACGTCAGGTTCACGTCCACCTGCGGGATCGCCGGGTCGTGCCAGAAGCGGACCGCCCGCTTGAACGCGCGGTCCATCAGGAAGCCGAGCATCACGACCGTGTTGGTGCCGGGCTGCAACGCCAGCGGTCGCGCCACCGCAATGATGAAGAACTCGGCGTCGCCGTTGAGGAAGTATGACCGTTGCACGCGGATAACCGGCTGTCCATCGTACGAGCCGTCGGCCTGTTGCGCGGCGAGGGTGCGGAGCGCCTCCATGCCAGGCCAGCGGCGGCAGTAGTGCTCGTGCAGTTGGATGCCGTGCGGCACGGGCACGCGGCTCATGTTGAGCACCTTTGTGAGGCGGAAGCTGTCGCGCTCGACCGCGTGGTGGAAGCGCATGAAGAAGATCTCCGAGAGCCCGAACTGTTTGGGGATGCGCTGCGTGAGGCGGTAGCCAAACATCTCGGGCGTGGCCCGGTAGCGGACGAGCGCCCGCTCGAACGCCGTTCGATCCCACGAGTCCCGGGCGAAGAACGCCGTCAGGTCCTCGTCCAGCGCTGCGGCCGGGATGAGGACGGCCCCGGCGAAGTACGACGCCTCGAAGTTGGCAAGCACTTGCTCGAACGACTCCACCTTGAGCCACGAGCCAGTCGTCGGGCGCTCGGTGGGCTGGAGCGTGAGAAAGCCCAACTCGCGCGCGTAGAGGAACGCCTGCTGCTCATCGCGCAGGTCGCCGTTGACGAGCAGCGTCGGCGGGTCGCTTTCCACCAGCACGGAGCGGAAACGGTCGAGCGTCTCGTGCTCCGGCAGCGCCGTCGTGTCGATGCGGTAGCCGTGTTGCGTTTCGAGGACGCGGCGGAGCGTGGCCGCGTCGGGGATGAAGCGCGCGTCCCAGCCCTGCGCGGCACGGAAGTCGGCGGCGGCCTGCTCGACCTCCGGGAAGTGGTTGCCGTGCATCTGTTGGTACGACCGCAGCGCGGCGAACAGGAAATGCTCCACGCGGGCGTCGTATGTCCGGCTGACCTCGATGAAGGCGCGGATGAGCGCGCTCGCTCGCTGCGGCACGCCCGCCATCAGGCTCACCACGTCCTTCGGCTCCACGCCGAAGAGCTCGAACGGGAAGGCCTTCAGAAAGGGCGAGTAGATGACCTCACGAAGCCCTTCGAGCGCCTCATCCACCTTGAGCGAGACGAGGTCGTCGTAGGGCACCCCGAGGGCATGCGCGAGGTCCACCAGCTTGTCGGGCTTGGGGTACTTCTTGCCTTTCTCGATCTCGGAGAGGTAGGAGATGGAGACGCCCGCGCGCTCGGCGACGGTCTGGAGCGTGAAACCGCGTTCCTGGCGGAGTTGCTTCAGCTTGACACCGAGGACGAGGCGGAGGCGGTCGGCGGAATCAGCCATGGGTTCAGGAGGTGGAGGACCGTGGACAGAAGGGGGAGCGGGCGAGCAGGGCTTGCGCTCAGGATGACACCGTCAGGGGAAGCGAAGCGGAATCAGCGGGCTGAGCAGCGCATCCGCATTCCCAAACGGCGTGGCAAACGCCCTCAGGCGGAGCGACGGGCCACGGCTGGAAGGGCTTCCAGGACGAACGAGCCACCGGGTTTCGCTGGCCGCGAAAGAAAGCGGTTTCATTCTTCGCTCGCAGCGAAGGTACGTGAAAACAAGGATCCTCGTTTAAACAAAACTTGACCGATAGCGAAGTTTCGCTGTACGATCTGCGCCCCGACCCTCTTCCCCAAGCCCTCCCATGATGACGGTCTTCGAACCCCTCGCCCTCGGCAACGGTGTCACCATTCACGCCCCGGCTTGCACGGACACGGCCCGCCGCCTGGTTCACAACGGGGCCCTCGATCTGGTGGTGCGCCTGCACCGCGCGCTCAACGCCGAGCGCCGTCATCTCCTTGCGGCGCGCGTAGAGCGCCAGAAGGATTACGACGCAGGCATCCTTCCCGGCTTCCTCCCGGATGAGGAGCACCCGGCTGCGCACGGCGACTGGCAGATCGCGCCGCTCCCGAACGACCTGCTGCGGCGGCGCGTCGAGATCACCGGGCCGGTCTCGGACACCAAGATGGTCATCAACATGCTCAGCCGTACGGCTGGCGGTCAACGTGCCGATGCCGCGATGCTCGACTTCGAGGACTCGATGAAGCCCTCGTGGGCCAACGTCATGGCGGGCATCGAGAACGTGATGGGCGCGGTGCGCGGCGACCTCACCTACACCAAGCTCGGCCCCGACGGCGAGGCGCTCAAGGTCTATCGCCTCAACCCGGACGACATGCCGCTCCTGATGGTGCGGGTCCGGGGCCTCCACCTCGACGAATCGAACATTCGCGTGGACGATCAGCCCGTCAGCGGTGGCCTCTTCGACTTCGCGCTGACGGCCTACTACACGGCGCGCGCGCTCCTCAAGCAGGGCAAAACGCCCAAATTCTACGTGCCCAAGGTCGAGCACTACCTCGAAGCGCGCTGGTGGAGTCGCCTCTTCTCGCTCACCGAGCAGGCGCTCGGGCTCGACCACGGCACCATCAAGGCGACGTTCCTGATCGAGACGCTACCCGCGGCCTTCCAGATGGAAGAGATCCTCTATGAGTTCCGCGAGCACGCCGCAGGCCTCAACGGTGGCCGCTGGGACAAGATTTTCTCCGACATCAAGTGCCTCCAGGCGCACCCCGACCGCGTCCTCGCCGACCGCGCCACCATCGGGATGAACCGCCCGTGGATGGCCGATTACGCCAAGCAACTCATCCGCGTCTGCCATGCGCGCGGCGCCTTCGCGATGGGCGGCATGGCCGCCTTCACGCCCGGCCGCGACCCCGCAGCGCGCGAGCAACAGACGGCCAAGGTCGTCGCCGACAAGGAGTTCGAGGCGGGCATCGGGCACGACGGCTGCTGGGTCTCGCACCCGTACTTCATCGGTCCGGCCATGCAGCCGTTCCTGGACAAACTCGACGGCGACGACAACCAACTCGACGTGATCCCCGATCTGCCTGCGCAGCCCGATCTGCTGCCCAAGGGCACCGGCCCGCGCACCCTCGATGGCCTTCGCACGAACGTGCGCGTCGGCATCGCCTACCTGAAGGGATGGAACGAGGACATCGGCTGTGTGGCGTGGGACGACCTGATGGAAGACCTGGCGACGCTGGAGATCAGCCGTGCGCAGGTGGGTCAGTGGCTCCGCCACCTCGTCACGCTCGATCCTGGCTCGGAGCCGCTAGCAGGCTGTGGCGCGCTCGTCACGCCCGAATGCGTCCGCCGCGTCTTCGCCGAGGAGACCGAGACCATCCTCGACGAGATCCGCGAGGCGATGGAGGCGGCGCCGATGGCCGCCATCCACCGCGAGGTGGCCGCGTACCGCCGCGCCGCCGACGAGGCGGAAGCCATTTTCCTCGAACGCCCAATGCGCCCCTTCCTCTCGCTGGCCTCCGACCTCGTGCCTTCGGTGCACGCTGGCGACGGTGCCCGCACGTCGGTGCCCTCGTCCTCCGTCACGGCCTGATTCCCCTACTCACCGCTCTCTGTCCAGCGTCCTCTATCTACTGCCCTCTGAACCCATGGAACTCCCGCGCACGCCCCGCACGCTCCTTGCCCGCCAACTCGAACAGGACTGGGCCACGAACCCTCGCTGGCAGAACGCCCGCCGCGACTACACGGCCGACGAGGTCGTCAAGCTGCGCGGCTCGTTCCCGGTGGAGCACACGCTGGCGCGGATGGGGGCCGAACGGCTGTGGGACCTGATCCACTCGGCGGACTACATCAACGCCCTCGGCGCGCTGACGGGCAACCAGGCGCTCCAGCAGGTCAAGGCCGGGCTGCAAGCGATCTACCTCTCCGGCTGGCAGGTCGCAGCCGACGCCAACCGCGCCGGGCAGATGTACCCGGACCAGAGCCTCTACCCGGCCGACTCGGTCCCGCGCGTCATCGAGCGGATCAACAACACGCTGATGCGCGCCGACCAGATTGCCTGGGCCGAGGACGCGGGCGATGAGACGCACTACCTCGCACCCATCGTGGCCGACGCCGAGGCCGGATTCGGCGGGGCGCTCAATGCCTTCGAGCTGATGAAGGCGATGGTCAAGGCGGGCGCGGCCGGTGTCCACTTCGAGGACCAACTCGCGGCCGAGAAGAAGTGCGGTCACCTCGGCGGCAAGGTCCTCGTCCCGACGAGCCAGTTCATCGGCACGCTCGCCGCCGCGCGCCTCGCCGCCGACGTGATGGGCACACCCACTGTCCTCATCGCCCGCACCGACGCCGACGCCGCCACGCTCATCACGTCCGATGTAGACGAGCAGGATCGCCCGTTCATCAAGACCGATGAAGGCCGTACGCCCGAGGGCTTCTTCCACGTCCGCAACGGCATGGAGGCCTGCATCGCACGCGGCCTCAGCTACGCGCCCTACGCCGATCTCCTCTGGATGGAAACCGGCAAGCCGGATCTGGAACAGGCTCGCATCTTCGCGGAGGCCATCAAGAAGGAATACCCCGACCAGTTGCTCGCCTACAACTGCTCGCCGAGCTTCAACTGGAAGGCGCACCTCGACGAGGCGACCATCGCCAAATTCCAGCGCGAGCTGGGCGCGATGGGCTACCGTTTCCAGTTCGTGACGCTGGCCGGGTTTCACGCCCTCAACCACGGCATGTTTGACCTCGCGAAGGGTTACAAGGCGGAGGGCATGCTCGCCTACAGCCGCCTCCAGGAGGCCGAGTTCGCCGCCGAGGTGGACGGCTACACGGCCACCAAGCACCAGCGCGAAGTGGGCACCGGCTACTTCGACCTCGTCCGCAACGCCATCACCGGTGGTCAGTCCTCGACCGCCGCGATGGCGGGCTCGACCGAGGAAGAGCAGTTTCATTGAGTCTGGGGGTGTGGGAGAGGTGGCGTGCAGAAGGGCTGGGTACTTCTCCGCGAGCATCTCTCCCCCGCACCCACAACCCGTACGCATGTCCTTTGTCCCCCCGCAGCGCACCCTCATGGGCCCTGGCCCATCCGATGTCCACCCGGACGTGCTGGCTGCCTTGTCCAAGCCCACCCTCGGCCACCTCGACCCCGTTTTCGTGGACCTGATGGACGAGGTGAAGGCACTCCTCCAGGTTGCCTTCCAGACCGAGAACCGCCTGACGATGCCCGTCTCTGGGCCGGGCACGGCAGGCATGGAGACCTGCGTCGCCAACCTCGTCGAGCCGGGCACAACGGTAGTGGTTTGCTGCAACGGCGTCTTCGGCGAGCGGCTGCGGCAGATGGTCGAGCGCTGCGGCGGCACGGCCGTCGTGGTGGACGATGCCTGGGGCCGCGCCGTTTCACCGGAGAAGGTAGCGGACGCTCTGAAGGCGCATCCCGAGGCCGAGATCCTCGCCTTCGTCCACGCGGAGACGAGCACCGGCGCGTTGTCGGATGCCGAGACGTTGGCCGCACTCGCGCAGAAGCACGGCTGTCTGACCATTGTGGACACCGTCACGAGCCTCGGCGGCGTACCGCTGCGCGTAGACGAGTGGGGCCTCGATGCCGTCTACAGCGGAACGCAGAAGTGCCTCTCGGTGCCGCCCGGCCTCTCGCCGATCACGTTCTCCGAGCGGGCGACCGAGCGCGTGCAAAACCGCACGACGCCCGTGCAGAGCTGGTTCATGGACGTGACCCTCGTGATGGGCTACTGGGGCGAGGGCAAGCGCGCCTATCACCACACCGCGCCCGTCAACATGATCTATGCGCTCCATGAAGGGCTGCGCCTGCTGAAGGAAGAAGGGCTGGAGGCCGCGTGGGCGCGGCACCATAGCGCTCATGAAGCCCTCAAGGCCGGACTCGAAGCGCTTGGCTTCTCCTACCTCGCGCCTGAAGGCGAGCGGCTCCCGCAGCTCAACGCCGTCTGGGTGCCCGAGGGCGTGGACGAGGCCACGGCACGCCGCCGCCTGCTGGACGAGCACGACCTAGAGATCGGTGGCGGGCTGGGCGACCTCGCCGGGAAAGTCTGGCGCATCGGGCTGATGGGCTACGCCTGTCGCCCGGAGAATGTCCGCCATTGCCTCGGCGCGCTCGAAACTGTACTCGGTCGCACGGGTGGCCTTGCAGCCGCTGAACCATTGCTGGACGAAGGCGTCGCTGCCTGAGGCGCGGTTTAGTTGCCAAGCAATGCGCGCGTGTGCGCGAGCAGTTCGGCATCGCCGATGGCTCCGTGGCCGGGGACGACGACCTCTACCTCGGGATAGCGCGACTGAGCCCGAGCAATAGCATCGGGCCAAGCTTCTAGGTCGGCATCGCCGGTATAGCCGAGACCCGCTACCGCTGCCGACTTCACGGCGCAGCCGCCGAAGAGCATGTGCATCTCTGGGAGCCAGATCATCGTGTTATCCGGCGTGTGGCCCGGGCCGGGGTAGAAAATCTCCACTAGGCCGAACGCGACCGTTTCACCCGGCGCAGGGTCGGCAATAGGAGCAGGGATCGGCAGGTCTTCTGTTTCGGCGATGGCGCGGGTGCGGGGGTGCGCGAAGAACGGGATGCCGCGCCGGTCGAGTACGGCGGCTCCGCCGAGGCGGTCGTCGTGCCAGTGCGTCGAGAACCCTCGGCGAACAGTGAGGCCGAGTTCAGCTTCCGTCCAGTTCAGCCTGGAGATCGGGGGTGACCTCCCAGCGCGCGAGTTCCAGCCCAGTAGCGGCGTGCGTGCGCGAGGTCTGGCATCCGGGTGCGATGAAGAGCAATCCGGCAAGGAGGGGAACTAGGCGGAACATAGGATCATGGGATGAACTTGTAGCCGAGGCCGTGGACCGTGATGAAGTAGCGCGGATGGCGCGGGTTGGGCTCCAGCTTCTGCCGAAGCCAGGCCACATGGACATCCACCGTACGCGTTGTAGGCATCGCGTCGTCGTAGCCCCAGACCTCTGTGAGCGCCTCGTCGCGAGTGACGAGATGGCCTCGGTGCTCCACGAAGTGCTGGAGGAGGCGGAACTCCTTGGCCGAGAGGTCGAGCGGTTCGGTGCCGCGCAGCACCTCCGCGCGGGCGAAGTCCACGGTCACGTTGCCGAAGCGGAAGCGGTCGGGCATGGCGTCGGTTCGGTCGCCTGAACGGCGCAGGAGCGCTTCGAGACGGGCGAGCAACTCGGGCATCTCGAACGGCTTCGTGAGGTAGTCGTCGGCACCGAGCTTGAGGCCGACGACCTTTTCGGTGAGCTGGCCGCGTGCCGTAAGCATCAGAATCGGTGTCGTGACGCCGCGCGCCCGGAGGTCGCGGCAGACGGCGAAGCCATCGCGGCCCGGCAACATCACGTCCAGCACGATCACATCGAAGGCCTCTTCAGAGGCGCGGGCGAAGCCGGCGTCGCCATCAGTGGCATGCTCGATGGTGTAGCCCTCGGCCGTGAGCCGGTCGGTGAGGGTAATCACGAGGCCGGGCTCGTCTTCGATGAGCAGCACGCGCGTCATGGAGCCTCCGCCGACGGGAGGGTGAGGACGAAGGCACAGCCGCCTGCTGGACGATTCCGGGCCGTGACAGTACCGCCGTGCAACTCGGCCACGCGGCGGACGAGCGCCAGGCCGAGGCCCGAGCCCGTGTGTTTTGAGCCTCCGCGTCCTCGGTAAAACGGATCGAAGAGGTGGGGAAGATCGGCAGGGTCCAAGCCGGGGCCGTTGTCGGAGACGGTCAGCGTAACGATCGGTTGATCGGCCTGATGGGAGGGACGGGCTTCGATCCGAATCGGTGGCTTGCCGTGGCGTGCGGCGTTGGCGAGCAGGTTGCGCAGGGCCAGTGTCAGGGTGGTAGGATCGCCGTTGAGCAGGGGGAGGGGCTCAGCCAGGTCGATCTGAACGTCCGCTGAGGCCAGCACCGGCTCTGTCTGGCGGACGGCCTCGCGCACGAGATCGGAGAGCGCGAGTCGCTGCCGGGTGGGCAGCCGCGCGTCGGCCCCTGCTAGCGTCAGCACCGACTCGACCATCTCCGAGAGCCGTTGCCCTTCGTCGCGGACGAGGGCGCCGTACTGGCGTGTCTGTTCGGGGCTCGCCACGACGCCGTCGGCGAGGTTCTCGCCGGCCGAGCGGATCACGGCGAGGGGCGTCCGGAGCTCGTGCGTCACGCCGGCCACGAACTCCATCTGCTGCTGCGCGAGGCGGCGCTGCGCCCCGGCCGAGCGGACGAGGAGCGCCATCGCCGCCGCCAGCACGCCGAGCACGCCGAACGCGAGGCTGAGCTGCCGCCACCGCAGCCGCGCCACGGCCGCGCTGATCGAGCCGGCGCGGTGCTGCACCCGCAGTCGCCACGGCCCGCTTGCGCCCCGCGTCTGGAAGGCCGAAAGCTCGACGAGCTCCGCGAGGCCGTCGCGGGTGCCCTCTACCGTCACGCCCAGGTTCGTCAGGCTACCGGGGCCGAAGGGCCGGTCGAGGTCGGGCGTGGCGAGCGCGTCGAGCGCCGGGTCGGAGGCGTAGAGGACCGAGCCGTCGGGGCCGGTGACCCGCACGTCGTAGGCGTCGGTATCGAGGAGGCGGTCGAGCGTCGGGGCGAGGAGCGCCGCGCGGAGCGCGTCGGCGTCGAGCGGGAGGAAGACGAAGCGGACGGGGAGGGGCGACGGCCCCGGGGTGGGGAGCGCCGGGAGGGCGAGGCCGGGCGGCGCGGCGGGCACGTCGGCATCGGAGAAGCGGACCGTGGCGGCGGTGCCGGGCGGCACGGTGAGGCGGCTGGGCTGGTCGGCAAAGAAGGCGCGCCACGGTGCCCACGCCTCAGGCCAGGCGATGGGACGGAGCGCGGCCGCCGCTGTGTCGAGCTTCAAGAGGCGCGGCGCAGGCCCGGGCTCAACCCAGTAGACGCCGTCGAGGAGCGCTGGGAGGGCCGCGTCAGACTGCCAGGCGCGGAGGCGTGCGGCGAGCGCAGCCGGGGCCGCGTCGTCGGATGCCTCGATCTCGCCGAAGGCGTCGGCTGCGGCGCGGAGGGGGGCAGAGAACGCTGCGTCGAGGGCGTCGGCGGCGGCGGCGAGGGCGCGCTGCTGCCGGGTCGCCTCGACGGTGCTCCACTGCCCGATCCACCGCCACTGCAGCCCGGCCAGGACGACGAGCACGCTCGCCAGAAGGGCGAGGAGCAGGAGCGGAAAACGAGGAGTGCGCAGGCGTGGCATGGCCCCTAAGATCGGCGGTCGGGAGGGGCGAGGGCGGCTCTGCGCGCCGGATTTTACATCCTTAACCTCGCTTTATGGTCGGCTTGACAACTTGCCTGCGCTACGTTCCGAATATCCTGCCGCACCATCACCCCATGCCCATGCGCTTGCTCGCTCTCGCCTTCGCGTTCCTCACCCTTAACGCCTGTGCTCAGCCTGATCACGAGGAGAGTGCCACCGTCCACGGCGACATCGGCACCGCGCTCGACGACTATCTCACGAACCAGGTCGAAGGCGGCTTTTCCGGCGTCGTGCTGGCGGCGGTGGACGGCGAAGTCGTCCTGAGCAAGGGCTACGGGATGGCGGATCGTGAGGCCGGCAATCCGAATACGCCCGCGACCGTCTTCCAGATCGGCTCCGTCGCCAAGCCCCTCACGGCCACGGCTATCCTCAAGCTCCAGGACGACGGCCGCCTCTCGGTCGAGGACCCCGTCGCCGACTACTTCGACGGCGTCCCCGCCGACAAAGCGGGCATCACGCTCCACCACCTCCTCACCCATACGGCGGGCTTCCCCGGCGGCATCGGCGACGACTACGAGGCCATCGACCGCGAGGCCTACATCGCGCGCGCCCTCGAGACGCCGCTCAACCGCGCGCCCGGCGCCGGCTACGAGTACTCGAACGTCGGCTTCGCCCTCCTCGCCGCCATCGTGGAGCAGGTGAGCGGGCAGTCGTACGACGCCTACCTGCAGGACGAAGTCCTCGGCCCCGCCGGGATCGAGCACACGGGCTACCGCCTGCCGGACGGCCTCCCGCGCGCCCGCGGCTACGACGGCAGCCGCGACCTCGGTCTGCCGACCGACCGCGCCTGGGCCGACGACGGCCCCTACTGGAACCTCCGCGGCAACGGTGGCCTCCTCTCGACCGCCGACGACCTCTACCGCTTCCACCAGGCCCTCGAAGCGGGCGAGATCCTGTCCGACGAGGCCCGCGCCCTCGCCTATACGCGCCACACCAACGAGGGCGAGGGGTCGGGCACGCACTACGGCTATGGCTGGGCGCTCTTCCCCGCGCCCGGCGGCATGCTCGTCACCCACAACGGCGGGGACCCCGGCTTCTCGGCCGACGTCCTTCGCTTCCTCGACGACGACAAGGTGCTCATCGTGCTCGGCAATGACCGCCGCGTCGAGGCCTTCGACGTGAGCGGCCCGCTCGCGGACATCCTCTACGGCGAGACGCCCGAGCCCATCGCGGCACCCCAGGCGCAGCCTGTCGCGCTCGACGCGCTGGAGGAGACGCCGGAGGGCCGCCGCGCGCTCGCCTTCGTCGAGGCCGTCAACGGCGGCACCGAGGAGGGCTACCGCGCCTTCATCGAGCGGCACCTCGACAGCCAGTTCCGCGAGAACCCCGACCGCCTCGTGACGCAGTTCTTCGGGGTCGTGGCCGACGAGATCGGGCATGCGCCCGTCGCGCTCCGCCGCGCCGAGCGGGAGGGCGACCGCCTCCACCTCTACGGCGTCCTTGCCGACGGGCGCGGCTACTGGATGATGCTCGGCTTCGGCGGCGACGACGACAACCGCATCGCCGGACTCATGACCGACTACGCGGACCTCGCGACCGTCGAAGGCACGGACTAAGCGACCCCGCACAAACCTCTACCGGACCTATGCGCACGCTCCTCCTCCTCCTTGTCCTCTCACTGCTCGGATCCGCGCTCCCGGCGGGTGCTCAGGCGCCCTGCCCGGCCGCCGAGACGAGCGGCCCGCTCCTCAAGCAGCGCGCCGCTGCCCTCCTCGCCGCCGTCTGCGACGGTAGCCCGACCACGCTCGACGCCTTCGTCGCCGAGCACGTCGCCCCGAGCCTCGTCGAGCGCGTCACCGAGGAGCGCCTGATGGCCATCTTCGACGAGCTGCATGGCGAGTTCGGCGCGGGCGAGATCGTTGGCATCCGCATCGCCAGCGAGACCGAGGGCCGCTTCGCGATCGCCAAGGAAGGCGGCGGCGAGGTCCGCCTCGAACTCACGCTCGAAGCAGCGCCGCCACACCGGATCGCCGGGTTTGGCGTGGACGACGGGCCCGAGCGGCCGATGCTCGCGTTCGAGAGCCTCGACGAGGGGCTCGACTACGTCGCTGCCGAGGCGGAGGCCGGGCGGTTCGCCGGCATCGTCCTCGTCGCCCGCAACGGCACGCCCGTGGTGCACGAGGCATACGGCTGGGCCGACAAGGCGGCCGGCCGCCCCAACACGCTCGACACCCGGTTCAACATCGGCTCGATGGACAAGGACCTCACGGCCGTCGCCGTCCTCCAACTCGTCGAGCGCGGCGTGCTCGACCTCGACACGCCCATCGGTGCCTACCTCGATGGCTTCCCGGCAGACGTGGCCGAGCGCGTGACCGTCCGCCACCTCCTCCAGCACCGCGCGGGCTGGGGCCAGTACTGGGACCACCCCGAATACGTCGCACGGGAGGGCGAGCTCGTCGAGCTCGACGACTACCTCGCCTTCATCCGCACGATCCCGCTCGAGTTCGAGCCCGGCACGCGGCAGCAGTACAGCAACACCGGCTTCGAGGTGCTCGGCGGGATCATCGAGGCCGTCACGGGGCAGCGCTACCACGAGTACGTGGCCGAGCACATCGGCGGCCCGGCCGGCATGACCGACACCGGCGGGTTCCCCCATACGGCGCCGCGCCTCGCCAAGCCCTACCTCGGCGGCGAGGGCTACGAGCGGCCCATCACCGAGACCCGACGCAAGCGCGGCACCGCGGCCGGCGGCGGCTACAGCACCACGGCCGACTGGCTCCGCTTCCAGGAAGCCCTCGCCGACGGCCGCCTCCTCAGCCCCGAGATGCGCAACCTGTTTCTCAGCGGCTTCGAGACGACCGAAGACACGCCGATCTCGCTGGGGTTCGCGGGCGGCGCGCCCGGCATGAACGCGGTCTGGCTGTGGGACGGCGAGACGGCCGTCGTCGTGTTCGTGAACATGGACCCGCCGCTCGCCGAGACCGTCGGCAGCGCGCTATTCCGGGCCGCCGGAGGACGTCGATGACGCGGTCGATCCGCCTGCTCGGCTCCTCGTGCTCGCGGGCGGTGCCCATTACATCCATTACATAGCCTTGGCCATTACATAGCCTTGGCATCGATTTGACAGTTGAGTCGGCGCTGACGAAGCCACACACGTGTGAATCGGACTCGGGCTCCCGGCCGGGCCTCCGGCGTACCTTCGACGCACACCCGCGCTGCGCCCGATGGCTGCCACGCTCCTCGTCGTCGATGACACCGCTGCGAT
This sequence comes from Rhodothermaceae bacterium, assembly GCA_013003465.1. Taxonomy (GTDB): domain Bacteria; phylum Bacteroidota; class Rhodothermia; order Rhodothermales; family Rubricoccaceae; genus JABDIZ01. The sequence continues at coordinate 3,520 of JABDIZ010000383.1, read as the reverse complement.
GCGGACCCTGCTCCGAGATTACCTCACGGAGCAGGGCTTCCGCGTGGAAACGGCCGCCGATGGGCGAGAGGCGCTCGGCCTCGCCCGCGACGTGCAGCCTGACCTCGTCCTCCTCGATGTGATGATGCCCGAACTCGACGGGCTCGATTTCCTCCGCCACTTCCGCCGCGAGCGCGAGACGCCCGTGATTCTCCTCACCGCTCGGGTCGAAGAGACCGACAAGGTGATCGGGCTGGAACTGGGCGCGGACGACTACGTGACGAAGCCTTTTGGCATGCACGAACTCGTCGCGCGCATCCGGGCGGTGTTGCGGCGGACGCGCCGGTCGAGCACGCCGGAGGCCATCCTGCGTGTCGGTGCGGTGACGCTGGATCGGGAGCGCCACGCCGTCGAAGCGGGAGGCCAGGCGGTCAGCCTGACACCGTCGGAGTTCACACTCTTGGAGACGCTCATGGCCGCGCCGGGCCGCGTGTTCTCGCGCACGCAACTCCTCGATCCACTCAACGAGGGCGATGGCTCCGAGCGCACCATTGACGTGCACATCCGCAACCTGCGGACGAAGATCGAACCCGATCCGAAGCGGCCACGCTACGTCGAGACCGTCTTCGGAGTCGGTTATCGCTTCGCTACGGACTGATCCATGCGTTCGCTCCGTACCCGCTGGACCCTCGCGCTCGTGGCTGTCTGCCTGCTGGAGGCTGTGCTCGTGTTCGCCGCCGTACGGATCGGCACGCAGCGGGCCTTCGACCGGTTCATCCGCGAGCAGGCCATGACGGGTTTCGCCGAGGGAGCCGCCGACTATTACCGCGTCACCGGGTCGCTGGACGACATCGAGGCGTGGGTGGAACGACGCGGTCGGCGGAGTGGGGCCGAGCGTCGTTTCAATGGAGACGGCCCGCAGGATTCTGTCCGCTTGGAGGGTGAGCGGCTTCCCCGGGACACGTCGGCGAGCCGCCGGCCGATCCGTCGGTTCCGGCGGGGCGAGCCGCCCTTTCGCTTCGCCCTCGCCGACCACGATGGCCGCATTGTGCTCCCTGCCGGTTCGTATGTGATGGGGGACGTGTTCACTCCGAGCGAAGCCATCGAGACACGCCCGCTTGTCGTGGATTCGGATACCGTGGGGACCGTGATCCGCACCGCCGAGTCGCAGGAGCTGGGCCCGGCAGAGCAGCGCTTTCTGAAGGAAACACAGGCGGCCGTGTCGTGGGCGGTTGCGGCGGCCCTGTTGGTGGCGTTGTTACTGGGCTACCTGGTGGCACGGGCCACGACGCGCCCCCTGCGTACGCTCACGGCGGCGACGGAAGCCGTCGCGCGGGGCGAACTGGAGCAGACCGTGCCCGTGCGCTCGCGCGACGAGGTGGGCCAGCTTGCCGAGGCCTTTAACGCGATGAGCGTGCGGCTGGCCGAAGCCCATGCGCTCCGTCGCCGCATGACGGCCGATGTAGCGCACGACCTCCGCACGCCGCTCTCCATCCTGACGGGCTATCTCGAAGCTCTTCGCGACGGTACGCTCGCCGCCACACCTGAACGCATCGCGGCGATGCACACCGAGGCCGACCACCTCGGCCGCTTGGTCGAAGACCTGCGCACGCTCGCCCTCGCCGATGCGAATGAACTGACGCTCCACCGAAGGCCCGTCAATGCCGATGCGCTGCTGCACCGGGTCGCTGAGGCCTTCCGGCCCGAGGCGGAGACTCGGGGTGTCGTGCTCTCTGTCGAGGCGGCCGAGGACCTACCGCCGCTCGACGCCGATGCCGACCGACTGGTGCAGGTGCTCGGCAACCTCGTTCACAACGCACTCCGGCATACGCCCATCCGCGGCCAGATCACGCTGGCCGCGCGCCGTCATGCCGAGGGAGTGGCTCTGGTTGTAGCCGACACGGGCGAAGGCATTCCGGCCGAGGTGCTGCCCCACATCTTCGAGCGGACGGTCCGTGCCGACACCGCGCGCGCTGTCGAGGACGGGGCGTCCGGGCTGGGCCTCGCCATCGCTCGCTCACTCGTTGAAGCGCACGGGGGCACCATCGCAGTGAAAAGCACGGAAGGGGAAGGCGCTACGTTTATGGTTGTGCTGCCGTCAGCCGAGACCTCCACTTGACAAGCTAGGGGTATTTTTTTAGCATACCGATCATACGTGTCCCTATTGCCGCGTTAGCGTCGTCTCTGCGGTTCTCTTTCTGCTGTCCCTATGCTGCGATTCGCTACCCTCGTCGGCCTGGCTCTCCTCACCGTGCTGACGGCCTTCACCGTGCGCCTGGATCGGGAGCCCGTCCTCCCCGAAACACCCTACAACTACGCCAACATCGTCCTGCCGGAGCACTTCGACGGGCACGCGATCCGCATTGCGGACAACACGCCGACGGACAACCCGATCACGGACGAGGGGGCGACACTCGGGCGCGTGCTCTTCTACGACACGCGGCTCTCGCGCAACGAGACGACCTCGTGCGCGTCGTGCCACCATCAGGACCGGGCGTTTTCCGATCCGGCACGGTTCAGTGAGGGCTTCGAGGGCGTCCCGACCGACCGCAACTCGATGGGGCTCGCGTTTGCACGATTCTACCAGAACGGACGCTTTTTCTGGGACGAACGGGCCGAGACGCTGGAGCATCAGGTGCTCATGCCCATCGAAGACCCCGTCGAGATGGGGCTGACAATGGAGGAGGCCGTAGCCCGCCTCGAAGCGACGACCTTCTATCCGGATCTGTTCGAGCAGGCGTTCGGCACCCCCACGGTGACGCCCGAGCGGATGGCGAAGGCGCTCGCGCAGTTCGTGCGCTCCATCGTGGCGCCCAACTCACGCTACGACCAGGGTCGTCCCTACCAACAGGGCCGCGCGCAGCCGTTGCCCAACTTCACGGAGGAAGAGAACCTGGGGCTGAAGCTCTTCTCCGGCCGGGCGCTCTGCAGTGAATGCCACGCAGGTGACCTGATGCTCAACGACCGTCCGCTGAGCAATGGTCTCGATGTCCGTCCGGCAGACCAGGGCGCCGGGGCCGGGCGCTTCAAGGTGCCCTCGCTCCGCAACATCGAACTGACGGCACCCTACATGCACGACGGGCGGTTTGCGACGCTGGAGGAGGTGGTGGAGCACTACAACAGCGGCATCCAGCCGCACTTTGCGCTCTTTGCCTCGCTTCGGGCGCCGGGTCTTCGGTCGCCCATCCGCATGAACCTCTCAGAGGAGGAGAAGGCGGCACTCGTGGCCTTCCTCAAGACGCTGACCGACGAGACGCTCGCCACCGACCCGCGCTGGTCGGATCCGTTCGTGGACACTGCAGACGGCTGATGGAAGCCAACGCAGCGGATCAGGCCGAAACGGTTTTTCGGTCAGGTCGTGACGCCGTCTAAAGAGGATCTGAACATGGGCGGGGTAGGATACCGGTGTTCCCCGACACCAACCTCCCTGAACCATGCAATCGCCAATCCTTTCCCGTATCTCCCGCGGAGTCTTCATTGCCCTGGTGGCTTTCGTGCTGATGCCGCTCGCGGCACCGCAAGCCCAGGCCCAGCCCTCGGA
>JABDIZ010000353.1 GCA_013003465.1 Rhodothermaceae bacterium | reverse complement strand
GCCCACCTGGGCGCTCGTGCTCTTCCGCAAGCTCATCGACCGATACAACGAGACGCATGGCACGCAGGCCAAGACCGTCGGCGAGGTGTGGCCCAACCTGCGGGTGTTTTTCTCCGGCGGGGTGGCGCTCAACTCGTACCGCGCTTTGCTCGCAGAGCAGATCGGCACCCCGGTCGATTTCTGGGAGCATTATGGGGCCTCCGAGGGGTTCTTCGCGTTCCAGTACGGCCTCGGCGACCGCGACATGCTGCTCCACCTCGATAACGGCGTCTTCTTCGAGTTCGTCCCCATGGATGATGACAGCGCGTCGCCGCGCCGGTGTACCCTGGGCGAGGTGGAGGAGGGCGTGCGGTATCGGCTCTACGTGACGACGTGCAGCGGGCTGTGGTGCTACGGCGTCGGGGATGTGGTGCGGTTTACCAGCCTCGCGCCGCACAAGATCGTCGTGGCCGGGCGCACGAGCGAGATGATCGACAAGTATGGCGAGGCCGTCTTTGGCGAGGAGGCGCGGGCGGCGCTCCGCGCGGCGTGCGTGCGTACCGGAGCCCAGGTGCTCGACTTCCACATCGCGCCCCGGCCTGCCGCGCTGGATCGGCTGCCCTCGCATCAATGGCTGATCGAGTTCGCGACGCCGCCCGACGACGCCGAGGTTTTCATCGACGTGATCGACACGCATTTGCAGCAGGTTAACCGACACTATCAGATTCGCCGCGAGGCGAAGGCATTCGAGCGGCCGGAGGTCGTCATGTTGCCGCGTGGCGCGTTCTTTGAATGGCTCAAAAAGACCCGTGCGACGGTCAGCGCGCAAACCAAAGTGCCCCGGATGAGCGAGGAACGCGAGGTAGCGGACGGCGTTCTTGCTTTCGCAGGAAACAATCGCTGATCTCTGCTCATTAGTGGGGGACGGCTCTTTATAAGCACGCTTGTATTATTGGATTTAGCCGTCATCCTTCCATGCGGCGTGGGAACAAGCCTTGGCGCGGTTGCGTGCACGAACGCCGCGCGCGGAGCGCCCTCCCGCTCCCGAACGACGCCGTACATATAGGCAGGTGCTCCCTGTTCCAAGGCTGCCCCCTCAGCCTCCTCAACTACGTCGCATACATCCCGGTATTGCTCTGGGTCATCGCTACTAACACTAAACC
>JABDIZ010000327.1 GCA_013003465.1 Rhodothermaceae bacterium | reverse complement strand
GCTCGGTAGCGCGCTGGGGAGAACCGACACGGTATGAAGAACGAGACCGCCTGGAAGCCGACCAAGTTTGTGCAGACGCGGCGTGGCCTCCGTGCCTCGCGTGACCGGCAGGAGGTCTACGTCGGTTCGCGGATCTCTGCCGATGGGGCCGCGGCGGCGCTGGAGCTGGCCCTGCAGAAGCATGCGCGTGGGCGGCTCCTTGACCTCGGAGCGGGCAAGGCGCCGCTCTACGGGGTCTATCGCCCCCTCGTTGATGAAGTCGTCTGCATTGATTGGGAGGAGTCATTGCACGGCACGAGCTACCTCGACCTGACGGCCGACCTCAACGAGGGCCTCCCGTTACCCGACGCCGCCTTCGACACGGTGCTCTCCACCTCAGTTTTCGAACACCTTCGCTCCCCCGAACTGGCGTGGGCGGAAGCGGCGCGAGTGCTGCGGCCGGGCGGGGCGCTCATCGTGCACGTGCCGTTCCTGTACTGGCTCCACGAAGAGCCTCATGATTACTTCCGCTACACCGAGCATGCTCTCCGTGCCTATGCCGAGCGCTCTGGACTCCGGGTCGTCGAGCTGAAGGCGACAGGGGGCGGGTTGGCCGCGCTGGCCGATCTTGTCGCTCGGTTCGTCGCGCCGCTGCCTTGGCTCTGCGCCGCTCATGTGGCAGCGAGCCAAGCGGTGCTCAGGTCAGCGTGGGGTCGGAAGCTCTCGTCCTCGGAGCGGGCTCGGCGCTTGCCCCTCGGGTACTGCCTCGTAGCCGTCAAGGCTTGATCCCCGGCGGGCCTATGTGTCGTCTTTACTAACGGCCAACAGGCAGGCGGAACGATGCATAGGGGAAACCAGCACGTCCGGCACGGTTCTGGACGGAGGGTTGGTCTACTTGGACTTGCCGCGATGCGGCGATGTTGAGCCCTTGTAAATACGAAGCCTCTACCCTGAAACTTCAACACGGTACCCCGATGGGCCGGTCGTTCTGTGCCTTTATTGGAAGCGCGGGATCGGCCTTTCGGCCGGTTACCCGGACCCACAGGTTGACCCCCCGAAGCGGCGAATAGTCCGGATGACAGCACGCGACTTTCTCTCCCGATACCGGTACGATGAGCGCCTCGTCACTGGGGCCTTCTACCCACAGGCGCCGGTCTCTATCGACTCCGGTGACAAGGTGGGCGTCGTGCTGATGAACCACGGGGGGCCAGAGCGTGCGGAGGAACTCGAGTCCTTCCTCTACAACCGCCTGATGGACCCGGCCGTGTTCACCCTGCCCGTCCCGATGGCGCTGCGCGAGCGGTTCTGTCGGCTCCTCGCACGGCGGCAGGCACGGACGCTGCGCAAGGATTATGAGCAGGTCGGCGGGGGGAATCCGATCAACCGGTACACGCGCGAGCAGGCCGCTGTGCTGCAACAGCGTCTCAACGACCGGTTCGCGGCGCTCACGGGCGCCACGTTCCGCACCTACATCGCCATGCGCTACGGCCAGCCGGCCAGTGTCGATGTCGCGCAGCAGATGAAGCGCGACGGCATCGACAAGGTGGTGCTGCTCCCACTTCATCCGCATTACTCGAAGGCGACGACGGGCTCGTCGCTGGCCTACTGGCACGCGCTCGAAGCTGAGGGCACCATCCCGTCCTGGCCCACGGCGCTCATCTACGAATACGCCGCCCACCCCAAGCTCATCCAGGCGATCTCCGAGCGCATCGATGAAGGCCTCCAGCGCTTTCCGGTGCACAGCCGTGCCGAGGTCCCGCTCGTCTTCGTGGCCCAGGGCACGGCGCGGAAAGACCTGGCGAAGCACGGCGATCCCTACTGCTGCCTCGTGAACTCAACGGTACAGCAGGTGATGGAATACCGCGGCGAGCAGGATTCCGGCCGGGCCTTCCGCGTCTCCTTTCATGGCCCGAGTCGAGTGGCACGGAGCCTGGGGCCGGGCACCACCGACGTGTTGGAGGCCCTGGCTGACGAAGGGGAACGCACCGTGCTCGTGGTTCCAATTTCGCTCGTGTCCGATCACATGGACACGGCGCACGGCCTCGACATCGCACTGCGTGAAGAGGCCTACGGGCTGGGGATCGAGCACTTCGAGGTGACGAACGGGCTCAACTGCCATCCGCTCTTTATCGAGGCACTGGCCGAATGTGTGGCTGCGCAGGTCGTTCCCACGGATGTCGCGCGTGTCGACGGGGCCGACGTGCTGCCTACGGCCATCCCTACGCTGCCGCGGTACCAGGCGGGCCAGCGGGCCGTCCGGTGTGCAACCTGCTCGCACGCGTGTGAAGCGCGCGATTGGAGCAACCAACCCGCCGTCTTCGTGCCCGCGCCACGCTACCCGTTGCCAACGGAGGAACAGGCCCAGCGCGCTGCATGAGCCTGCCGCCCTCCGATCACCTGCTCCGGACCCTGGCAGCGGTAGCCCCATCGAGCCGGGTGCTGGATCTCGGGTGTGGCCGAGGGCGCCACACCGCGCCCCTTGCCTCGCTCGGCTTTGATCTGTACGCCTGTACCAGCGAGTCCACGGACGCGGCCGCCACCCGTGCAGCCGTAGAAGCCGAGTTAGGGAAGGAGAAGGCTGAACAACGCGTCAGCATGGCGCGCTCCGCAGCGCTCGGCTACCCCGATGACTTCTTCGACTGGGTCGTGGCCTACGGCGCCTACGACGAAGCAGCGAACATGGCCATGCTCGTGGACATGTTGTCCGAGACCTACCGCGTGCTCAAGCCGGGCGGCTGGGTCTTCGTCGCCATGCGTGAGCGGGCCATTGGGGCCGACGCCACGCCCGAGGCGCTCACCCGGCTGTTCGTGCAGGTCCAGTTTGC
>JABDIZ010000314.1 GCA_013003465.1 Rhodothermaceae bacterium | reverse complement strand
GGGTAAAGCGGCGACGCAGTGCCCCCGCTAGCCTGTATTAATCTAATGAATTTTCTGCTCTGGCTGTTTCCCTGCCCGATGCGGGGGGCGCACCGGCCGTCGCTTCGGACTCAGGCGCGAGCATCTCGGCCAGGAAGTCGTGGGCGGACGGGCCTTCGCGCAGCTCTACCTCGGCCCCGAAGCGCGCGGCAAAATGGGCGAGGAACCGCCCTCGCGCCTCGGCCTCGTCGATGGGGTGGCCCACCTCGGCGGCGAGCGACGTCACCCCCCGGTCGGTGATGCCGCAGGGGACAATATAATCGAAGAAGCGGAGGTCGGTGTTGAGGTTGAAGGCGAAGCCGTGCATGGTCACCCAGCGGCTGCACCGGATGCCCATCGCGCAGATCTTGCGTTCGAGCCCGCGCACGTCCGGCCCAATCCATACGCCGGTGCGCTTCTCGACGCGCCGTGCGTCGAGGCCATAGTCGGCGCAGGTGCGGGCGACGGCCTCTTCGAGCTCGCGGAGGTAGCGGTGGATGTCGGTGAAGAAGCGGTCGAGGTCGAGGATGGGATAGCCGACGAACTGGCCCGGCCCATGAAAGGTGATGTCGCCCCCCCGGTCGATGCGGTGAAACGTGGCGCCGTGGGCGGCGAGTGCTTCCTCGGAGAGCAGCAGGTTGGACGCGTCGCCGCTTTTGCCGAGGGTATAGACCGGCGGATGCTCGACCATGAGGAGCACGTGGGGCAGCGTCGTGGCCGGGTCGGACCGCTTCGCGGCGATCAGCCGCGCCTGGATGCGCCGCTGAAGCGCCCACGCGGGCGCATAGTCCATCGGCCCGAGGTGGCAGGCTATGATGTGCTTGCCGTTGGCTCGCGTCATGTGTTCCCTTCGTTCACGTCAGTGGTTCACATCCTAAGCACGCTTCGCGTGGAGGGTTTGTTCACTTCGTTCACGTCATGGGCTCGCGTTCGCTCGCGTGGCTCAACCTCCACCGTCTGACGATCAATGACGGCAACCGAAGGGAGCCCTGACGACGCGAAGCGTCTACTGACGGACGCGAACGCGTGCTACTGACGTGAGCCGAAGGCGAACCCATCCCACATTAATTCTGGATATTGACGCGGATGTTGAAGTTGCCCTGGACGTTGGTGGACGAGGGCTGCCGGCTGTCCTGGCTGTTGAACTGCGCGTAGCGCAGGGTGAAGTTGGCCGAGACGCGGTTGCTGAACTGATACGAGATCTGCGGCGACACCGTCAGGCGGGTGTGGGCGGTGACGAGCGAGATGTTGTCGCCTTCGAGCGCCTGGGCGAGCGTGAAGATGGAGGCGGGGTTCTCGGGGTCGTCTGGGATGGCCTCGGCGGCGGCGGCGGCGGTGAGCACCCGCCGCAGGCTCAGCCGCTGGTCGACGGTGCTGGCGCGGGAGACCGTCAGGCTGAAGCTGACGCGGTTGTTGAGCGCCTTCTTGAAGAAGGGCAGCTTCAGCCCGGTTGTCTGCCAACTGGCGGTCAGCGAAAGCTCACTCGTCTTGTTTTCACTCACCTCAAAGTTACTCGTCGAGAGCGAATACGCGTTGCTCTTGTTCCACGAGAAGTTGGTCTGCACGCGCCCCTTCCAACTGATGTCTGCGCCGATGAGGGGCTGATACCGCTCGTTGATGCGGACGGCGCCGGTCTCGATGTCGGGGGCGACGAAGAGGATCTGCTGCGGCCCGAGGGTGAACGACTGCAAGGTGGTGTCGGCCCCGACGGTGGCGGTGTTGGTGCGGAAGTCGGTGCTGTAGTCGGCGTTGTAGCCGTGGCGGAGGGTGAAGCTCTGCGTGATGGCGCGGATGAGGGGCCAGGAGGAGAGGCCGGTGTAGTTCACCGTCCAACTGGGCATCGGGAAGGGCAGCAGGTTGTTGTTGTTGAACGTGCCGAGGCCCCGCGTGAAGGCGTCGCGGAAGCCCTGGGTGACCGACTCGTTGGTGAGCACCACCATGCCATCCTCGTTGGCATCGCCGAGCGACACCGGGTTCTCCTCGGCGCTGGCCCCGAGGTCGGCGCGGTAGACATCCAACTGTGACTGCACCAGCGAGAGGTAATCCGCCCCGAACGTCCACACCGACGCGCGGTTGTTGCCGGACTGGGTGGCGGTGGTGTCCACCGAGGAGAGGAAGCCGTCGTCGTTGAGCACCGGGCGGTAGGTGATGGTGCGGCTGGTGCTCCAGTCCACGTTCCAGTTCAGGTTGACCTGGAGGTTGGGGCTGGGCTGGAGCGCGGTCCGCCCCTGGATGTTGTTGCCCCGGTCGAAGGCATCGGCCACCTGAAGGTTGGGGTCGAGGAGGCGATCCTTGAGGTCGATATTGCGCTCAAACCCGAAGCGATAGCCGAGCGAGGGGCCATTGCCCTTGAACGCATCGAGCAAGTTCCACGGCGAGTTGACGAGCGAGCTGTCCTCCGAGATCTGGCCGACATTCGTGGAGTTGGCCCCCCGCGTCCCGGTGTACGTGATGGTGAAGTCGCGCACGCCGGTGATGGCGAGGAAAGACCGCCGCAGCAGCGCCACGGGGTTGGGGAGGGGGAGTCCGCGCCCGCTCTTCTCCTCTTCTTCCACCGCCGCTTCCTCGGCAGGCTCCTCCTCATCGCCAAAGAGGCCGGGACGCGGCGGCTGTTCCTCTTCGTCTTCGTCGTTCCCCTGGCGGCGGGCCTCGCGGGCCTGCTCGCGTTCGCGTCGTTTGCTGGCCTTCTCGGCCTCGGCGCGTTTCTGGGCGTCTTCGATGCTTCGGTAAAACCCGAACTTGCGCCAGAGCTCTTGGGGCCGCAGCGTAATCCCGCCGCGCAGGTCTACCTGGTTGCCCACCGTGGCGCCTGTGTTGCGCCCGAGCGGCCCGTTCTGCCAGGAGAACTGGGCACTATAGACCACGTCCTGGATGTTCATGAAGTTGAGCGCCTGCCGCCGCGCAAACTGGGGCCGGAAGGTGCCGGTGAAGCGTTGCTCGTGCCGCTCGGTGCGCAGCCCCGCCGCGCCCGAGAAGAAGTCCTGGAAGACCGACCCGGCAGGCCGCACCTGAAGCTGGTCCTGCTGGAACGCCGTCACGTCGACGGCGCTGCTGTCGATGAGGCCCTGGGCCAGCGCCTCGTCCAGCGAGAGGCCGGGGAAGTTGACGTAGCTGCCCTGCGTGGAGTCGTACGCGATGACGGTGAAGAGCGTGTCCACGCCGAGGGCGTTGAGGCTCTGGTTGGTCGTCAGGTCGAGGCTGAGGTTGAGGAAGCCGAACGGGTTGTACTGAAGCCCCGTACTGCGGTTGTGAGCAAACGATTGCTTCTCGCGCAGTGGAAACTCGATGGCCTCGGGGAGCGCCAGCAAGGTGGTGTCGAGGCTGGTGACGGCCTCGATGCGGGGCCGGTCCCGCGTCTGGTTGTAGTTTCGCGTAGCCGTGCCCGAGGCGTTGAACGACGACGGCAAGACGTTGAACCGGAGCCCACCGAGCACGCGCAACACCGGCACCGGGTCCAGCCAGCCGAAGATGCGGATCGTCCGCGGACGCCGGAACGCCAGCCGATAGCTCACCGTGCTCGACCATCGCCACGAGTCGTTGATCGAGAGCGACGGGCTCCGGGCATCGGTGTCGGTGAACGAGTAGTTGGCCGAGAGCCCGTCGAGCGTCTTCTGAAGCAACTGCGACCGCGAGCCCGACTTGCC
>JABDIZ010000262.1 GCA_013003465.1 Rhodothermaceae bacterium | reverse complement strand
ATCCAGTACCGTATAGCCCTCCGGCCGCGCCAGCAGGCGTGTGGGAAAGACGAACTGGACCGCAGCGGGCGCCTCCTCCACGGCCTGCACCAGCGCCTCAAAGCCGTCCTCGTTGAGATCCGCGTTGGTGAGCCAGTAGTCGAGCGCGACCACGCGCGGCTCGTAGGCCGCTACGGCACGCACGACATCGGCGAGGTACTCCTTGGGCGTCTCTCGCGGGAAGTCGTGGTGCTCGGCGAAGACCTCGTCGAGTGCCACAATCACCAGTTCAGGGGCAGGCGCGACCTCGATTAGTCCTGCTTCCGTAAGGGTGTGACGGCCGTCAAACCACAGGCCCATGAGGGTTGCACCGGCCAGCCAGAGGGCCACGGCCCACAGGGTCGAGATGTACCCCTTGTATTGCTTGATGAGCGATTCGATCTCATCGATCCAGCCGAAAAGCTTGTGCGCCATCGAACCGTACGCGTCACGGGGAGGGCGAAGGGGAGACGAGGATCGGCGGCCCGGCTTCCTCGTAGATGTAGGCGCGCAGGCGCGCGGTCGTCGCATCCCCCGGCTGCCGCGCGTCCGCCACCTCGAGCATGCGGAGCGCGTCCGTGTAGTACCCCTCATCCAGGAGCAGCGCCGCGTAGATCAACTCGGCCGTGATCTCCAGCGAGTCTTCGGGTACATACTGCGCCTGAAGCGCTTCCCAGGTCTCTCCCAGCTCCGCCCGTTCGGTTTCGGTCGCGACGATGAAGCAGCCCCAGTCCACGTCCTCAGGCGCCGCCTGACGGCTCACCTCGACGCGGTAGGCCGCACCACGAAGCAGCGCGTCGTACTCGGCCGGGTAGTGCAGCGTGGTATCGGCCACACCATCTACTTCCCAGACGGCGACGCCTCCGCCGGGTCCGTCTAAGCAGTCGCCCTCCGTCGGGTCCGGGACGAGGCGAATGTGGTAGCCATCCGCATGCGAGGGGGCGGCTAGCCACCGAAAGGTCGGGCGGGGCGAGAGGACGTAGCCGTAGCGCGGGCGTTCCAGGATGGGTGCATCGTCGTCGGTTGCGCGCGCGGCTCCCGTCGCCACTGGGTCATCGCGGCCGAACAACCGCGTCCAGGCGCCCGACGCGAGGGCAGCCACGCGCTCCCCAAGCCCTCGCTCCTCCTCGCCCTCCTCGACGTGGTAGCGGCGCTCGGGGCCCAGCGCGATCCGCTCCCCGCCTTGCATCAGAATCACTGCGCGCGACCGAGCCTGGGTGCGCACCTCGTCGCCCCAGAAGAGCGTGAGGTGGCCATCGACTGCGATCCAGGGGCCTCCGGCTGCACGCCGGACATCCACCTCGCCGACAGGCTGCGTGAGCCAGGCCGCCGCGTCTTGCGCGAGAGCGGGCATATTGCCACTCAACAACAACCCTGCGAGGAGGAACCTCCACATGGTGATCCTTACCGTGCGATGAGACTCGAAGAGAACGTCCGGTGCCTCGGGTGGTGCCCCTCTATCCGGCAAGGATGAGGCCGATGCGTCAACTGGCACGCCATAGTAGGGCATACGACGGAACGTTTCAAGCCTAGCCTCCCCATCAGACGCCTGCCAGCGTCGGCGCCACAGCCAAGAGCCCGGCAGGAACGAGCCCTCCACCTGCCTGGAAACGGGATCGGACCGTTCCTTACGCCGACGGAACACTTCCGAGCAACTTCCTGTGCCAAGGTGTATGTTCCACGAACACAAGCACACGCGCCCCTCGTTCATGCGATCCCCTCACGCTTGGCCGAAGCCGCGTCGCCGTCAGGGAGCGCCACCCCGCAGCCTCCACAACATGAGACACCGCCATGGGTGCAACGAACAAGAAGCAGACAAAAACCAAGACCGCTCCGGCCGCTCCGCCTGACCCTGCTACCGCGGAAGTCGCCAGCCTCGGAGACCTCGAACGCGTGCGGAGCATCTTGTTCGGGGCGCAGAGTCGGGAGTTCGACCGACGCATCGCCCAGTTGGAAGGCCGGCTCGAACGGGCCATCGAAGCGATGCGGGAGGCGCTTGACCGGCGGGTAGAAGCCCTCGAAACGTTTGCGAAGGAAGAGCTCGAAGCCACCAACAAGCGGCTTTCCGATGAACAGGAACAGCGCACCGAGGGGCACGAGCAGCTCACGGGCAAGGTCAGCGAGGTCACGAAAGCGCTCAAGGAACACCGTGCCCAACTGGACGAGCGGATCGCAGAGAGCGAGCACGGCCTCCGGACCCGCATCCTCGACCAGTCGAAGACCCTCACCGATGACCTCCACCAGAAGGCCGATGCGCTGACTGCCATGACCGAGCAGCACATCGAAGCGCTCCGCACCGACAAGACCGACCGTCTGGCCCTGGCCGACCTCTTTGACGGCCTGGCGATGCGCCTCCGGGATGATTTTATGCTGCCTGAGGAGGAATAAGCCACGCCGCCGGAAGAGCGGCCCGCGGAGCAGCGCTCCCACCCCCCTCGCTGACCGCACGCAGGAGCTATGCCATGGCCGCGGAGTCCCCGAGCAGAGGCCCTGAACCCGACCTCCCCGACGAGGACGGGGCAGCGTACCGCGCGCCGACCGCCTCCCCTGCAGGGAGCGAGACCACCTCGACCAGCGAGATGCAGCAGCTTCGCAGGCTGCTCGTCGGCCCCGAGCAGGAGCAACTCGACACGGTCCGCCGCCGCCTCGACGCGCTCGATTCGGAAGCGGAGCAGATCGAGCGCGTGAGCCAGGTGCTTCCCCAAGCCATCGCGCTCCGTGCGGCCGATGGCGACCAATTGGCCAAGGCGCTCGAGCCCACCATCGAACAGACCCTGAAGCGCTCCGTCCAGCGCAACCCCAAGCCCCTCGTTGATGCGCTGTTCCCTGTCATCGGGCCAGCCATCCGGCGAGGCATTCGCGAGGCGCTCGGCCAGCTCCTGGCCTCGATCAACCAGACGCTGGAGCACAGCCTCTCGCCGCGGAGCCTGCGCTGGCGGTTCGAGGCGTGGCGGACCACCCAGAGCTTCGCCGAGATCGTCCTCCGCAACACCCTCCTCTATCGCGTCGAGCAGCTCTTCCTCATCGACCGCACAACGGGCCTACCGCTCCTGCACGTCCATGCGGACGCCGTCGAGGCGCAGGACTCGGCCCTCGTCTCGGGGATGATGACGGCGATCCAAGACTTCGTTCAGGACTCCTTCGGTGAGGCCGGGGGCGGTTCGTTGGAGACACTCCGAGTGGGCGATCTGACGGTGTGGATCGAGCCGGGACCCGAGGCCGTACTCGCCGCTGTTCTGCGCGGACACCCGAGCCCGGCGCTCCGCGAGGCCCTCCGCGACCTCAACGAGACGCTTCACCTCCGATTCAGGCAAGAGCTGGCCGCCTTCGACGGCGACACGGGCCCGTTCGAGCAGGCCGAGCCGCTGCTGGCGAGTGGGCTGCTGGCGCAGTACAGGGAGGAAGAACGACGGGCACCCTCGCCGCTGCTCTGGATCGTCCTGGCCCTGCTGGTCTTGCTCGGCGGCGTCTGGCTCTTCTTCTCCCTGCGGGAGCGACAGCAATGGGAGACGTACCTCGGCCGGCTCGACGCCGAACCTGGCCTCGTCGTCCTCGACGACGGGTGGGCCGACGGGCGCCGGTTCGTCCGAGGCCTCCGTGACCCGCTCGCCGCCGCGCCTGAGGCACTCCTCCCGTCTACCGGCCTCGACGCGGACGAGGTCCGCGCCGCCTGGGAACCATACCAGTCACTCGACCCCGCCATGGTGGCGCGCCGGGCCGCTCGGCTGCTGGAGGCGCCTCCAACTGTCTCCTTCCGGGTCGAAGACGGCGTCCTCATCGCCTCGGGCACAGCCTCGGCCGCCTGGCAAGCTCACGCGCAGACGCGCGCGGCCCTCCTCGGCACCATCGCCCGCTACGACGGCGGGGACGTCACCGACCCTCGGCTCCAGCTTCTCACCGACAGTCTGGAGCAGCAGGAGGTCCAGTTCCAAGTCGGGACGCCCCAGTTGGCACCCGGCCAGGACGCGGCACTCGACCGCACGGCCGCGCTGGTGCGTGCCCTGCTGGACGCCGCTGCGGAAGCCGAATGGACCGTCCGCATCCGTGTAGCAGGACACGCCAGCCGCGAAGGGTCCGACGCCTTCAACCAGACGCTCAGTCAGCAGCGAGCGGAAGCCATGGTGCGCCTCCTCACCGAGCGTGGCCTGCCTGCCGCCGTGTTCGAGGCGGTCGGGACGGGCCAGCCGCGCACGGATCGTCCCGAGCAGGACGAAGCGACGCGCGCCTTCAACCGCAGCACCGCTTTCCACGTGAGCTTCCCCGATGTCCGCTGATTATGGCCGATTCTCCCTCCCCCACTGTGTTGACCGACGCGGAGGCGCCGCCCATTGAGAACCTCCGGATCCGCTTCTACGGCGTGCAGGGTAGCGGCTCCGTCTTCCCGGCGCTCGCCGAGCGTGAGGCCGTGCAGGAGCTCTCGGACTACCGGCTGCTCCGGAGTGTCTTCGACGATCTCGCGCGCCACGCCGATGAGGACGGCCGCTTGACCTGCACACTCGAAGAGGTCCTTGGCGGTCGCCCCGACAAAGGGACGCTCCTGCGATACCGCGAGGCGCATCGTGCCCGCGATGTCCGCATTTATGGCGGCTGGACGACCTCCGTCCACATCGAGACGGCCGACGGCCAGGACCTCGTCTTCGACTGCGGGAGCGGGTTCCGGCTTTGTGCACTCGCACTCCAGAAGAAATGGGCGGGCCTCACCGACCGCCACCTCCACCTCTTCGGCAGCCACTCCCATGCGGACCACACCGAGGGCTTCGACCAGGCCGCCGTCTGCTTCGACCCGCGCAACACCCTGCACATCTATGGAAACGCCCAGTTTCTCCGCGCGCTCGACAGTGGCCTCGGCATCTTTTCCCGGCACGTCGCCGAGGACATCCGGGGCCTCCGAACGCCCATTTTCTACGCGCTCATGCCGACACGCTTCGAGGCCACCGAGCTGCGGGATGCCCAGACAGAGCTCACCGCAAGCACCCCGTACGGACGCGTTCACGATATAAGCGAGCCCATCGAGATCGGCGACACCCGAGTGACGCCCTTCGAGGTGTACCACTCGGCTCCCTGCTTTGCCTACAAGGTCGAGCATAGGGGCAAGGTGTTCGTCTTCTGCACGGACCATGAACTCCGGCGTGGTGACGACCCCGACGACCCACGCCAGCAGACCAGCGAGGCGGCGGAGCAGCGCCTCCGGATGCACGCCCAGGGCGCCGAGGTCCTCTACCGCGACGGCCAGTACCTCCGCGCCGAGTACGACGGCATGAAGGGGATCGGGACCTCGGCCGCCGTGCCGCGGCTCGACTGGGGGCACAGTTGCATCGAGGATGTCGAGGCGATGGCGGTCGCGTGCGGCATTCGTCACACGTACATCGGGCACCACGACCCGAACCGGCCTTGGACCGAGCGCAATTGGATCGACGAGGGCCTCGACCGCAACAATGGGAGCCGGGAACCCCAGGTCGCCCTGAGCCAAGCCGAGATGGTCATCGATCTCTGAGAGGACGTTGAGGTTCAGGATCTCTAGCTACGCGAGGCGCCTCACGCCGCCGCGATGCGCTCTCGCTCGCCTAGGAACTCCAATCTTCAACGCCCTCTGAGGGCCGCCTCCGCCAGCGCGTGAAAGGCCTCCTCAACGTGTGCTCCTGTCTTCGCGCTGGTCTGAAAAACCGGCCACGGCTGATCTTGGAGCGGCTCCGGCGTCCCCTCGCCAAGCGCCCACGCATCGGGGAGGTCGGCCTTGTTGAGGAGAATGACGTGAGGAATCGGCCCGAGCGCCTGCTGGACGCGCTCACGGATATCGAGAGCGGCCTCTAGCGTTGCGGGCCGCGTGCCATCGACGAGAAGCAGGTAGCCCGCCGCTCCCCGCACGTACGTCATCGGGATCTGAAAATCGTCTTCTTCGCCCGCCACATCCCAGATCACGAGCGCCACCTCCTCCCCGTCGATGGCTACCGTCTTTTTCTCAATGGTGACGCCGAGTGTGGAGAGGTACGTCTCGCTGAAGATGCTGTGCACAAACTGGCGCACGAGGCTGGTCTTGCCGACGGCGTAGGAGCCGAGGATGCAGATCTTCTTCTGGATCATGCGGGACCGAAGCGGCGGAGTGGTGAGCAGAGGGCCTCCGCCCATAAGAACGAGGCTAGCCTGTTCTCCCGCAAGTGGCTGCCCTCCCATGAGAATCCTGCTGGTTGATTAGGAGGCGCATTCCTTGGGGCCTCCCGACACGTCCAAAGAGAAAGCGCCCCACAATCAGCGTTGCCGCGTCATCTGAGGCGCTTTTCAGCAGAGCCAACGACCGGACTCGAACCGGTGACCTGTTCATTATGAGTGCGCGCCGACCGAGTAGCGCTCGGGTAATAACCGCCCTACAAGGACCACATTGGCAGGTTTTCATATCACGAGACTGCGACGATACGAATGAATCCGCACGGCCTTGCCGTACATTTGCCGTACTCAATGTGGTTCGCGCGTTTGCGCTCGGCGATGGCACGTCATGAATCCAGGCTCAGTCCACATCTGGTTGCTCTTGAGGTCTGGGATCACAGAGGCGTCACCTACATTCTCCGAGTCATGAGAAAACGTGAGGGCATAGCAGCGCTCGGCAAGTGCCGGGTGGGAAGGGCACGTCACACCTACTTCCTTGGTAACTCTACAGGAGCAGTACCAGTCGAGCTATCGGAGCATGGGTTGGAGCGCCTGGGCCAGATGTTGTCCGCTGTCGGTTGCCCACCCAGCTTTAGTGAGTCCGTCCTAGATGCGATTCGAGAGGAGTTCTAGCATGATTTGGGGGACCATCACTGCAATTGTCGCCGCCCTGTTGAGCATTTTCACCTACAGACTGAAGAAGCATGTCGATCTGCGCTTCGAGGAGCTCTCAGCAGAAATCGAGGTCACGAAGCGCCTTGCAATCCAGAGATCTGAGGCTAAGTCCGAGGCGATGATCCGGCTGAGCGGGTTACTCGCTGAAGCCGATCACGGGGTATACCACCTTACCCTCGGACATCTCGATTACGCTGAGCTATGCGGGGAGTGGGCGCAAAAAGCGAGATTCGAGGCCCGATCTCAAATCGGCGTTCTCGGTAGTTCGCTTGTCGATGACATTCACGCCGCTACAGACCACGTCCTCGCCCTCAGTCGGGAACCAGATCCTCTGAACCGAGAGCACGTTGAAGCGTGGCAGGCAAGATTTAATGCGCTTAGGCGGCGCCTACACGATCAGCCTAGCGTTTCTTCGAGTCCGGGAGAGAGTCTGGGCGGAGCACGATTGGCTGAGAGGCACCGCATTCCTCGGCTCCCCGGCGGGTGACGAGTCAGTGATAGGGCCTACAATCTCACGATTGCATATCGAGACTCACCTCCTCACCGAAGACTCGACGCACATGGGCGGCGCCCCGCTCGGGGCAGTAGTGCCCATAGTGCCGCTCAATCATGGCGACCGACGTTCCCATAATGCGAGCGAGGTCGAGAAGCGGCACGCCCGCTGCTGCCATCTTCGTCCCGTACGAATGGCGCAGGCTGTACGCGGTTACGTTCTTTGCGATGTCAGCAGATGCGGCGAGCTTCTGAAGTCGCTTGGAGAGGTAGCGCATTTCGACGGCTCCCCCGCCCGCTCCAGTGAATACGAGCCCGTTGCCCTCGTCTGCCAGGGCCATCGCTCGGCGGCGAAGTGTCTCCAGCGCTTCCCCGGCGACAGGCACCGGATGCGCTGAGCCTTCCGTCTTGGTACCTCTCACGCGAACGGTGCCCTCGTCTAGCCGCACGTCGCTCCAGCGGAGGGCAGCTTGCTCACCGGGCCTGAGCCCTGTGCCGAGGCCAAACTGAATCCAATCGCGTAGCCAGCCATACGAGCAAACGATATCTGATTCCCAACTCCGATGTTCCGAAAGTCATTCCTGCTGACCGCTGCGGCGCTCTCGGCGCTCGGCACCGTCGCGTGGACACGCCGCCGAGGGAGAGCGGCTTCGTCTCCACAGGGCGTTCTCGGTCCCGAGGCTGTGCGGTCGCTCTACGACCGGCTCGCACCGGTCTACGATGCTCTGGCCGCAGCGTACGGCCTCCTCGGGGCGGGCCAATTTCACCGGCGCGCCGTCGGTGCGCTCGGCCTCCGAGTCGGTGACACAGTGGTGGATCTCGCGTGTGGGACAGGAGCGAATTTTTCGTATCTCATAGACGCCGTGGGGACAACGGGCCGTGTCGTCGGCGTAGACCTCTCACCGGGGATGCTGGCGAAGGCTCGTGAGCGAGTGGAAAGGCATGGCTGGGCTAACGTGGAGTTGGTCGAGGCCGATGTTCGCGCCTTCGCCTTTCCCGAACCCCTCCACGGCGTCATCTCGACGTTTGGGCTTGAGATGGTCCCTGAGCACGAGGCTGTGATCGAGCGGGCTGTAGGTGCTCTCGCGCCAGGCGGACGGGTCGCTGTCGGCGGCCTCCGGCGGCCTGAGGGGTGGCCCGAGTGGTTGATCCGCCTTGGTGAGCTTGTCAACCGGCCCTTCGGAGTGAGTCGTGCCTACGAGGGCGTCCAGCCGTGGCACTCCGTCCGCCACCACACCACCGGCGTGAGGTACGAGGAGCACCTCTTCGGGGCTGCTTACCTCGCGGCGGGCACGAGGCCCGACGAGCCATGAGCCTCCACCCCGATCCCAACGCCTCGCCCGAGACCGACGTGGTCGCGCGGACCACCTACCACGTCGAGAAGATGGACTGCACCGCCGAGGAGCACCTTGTGCGGATGCGCCTGGACGGACTCGATGGCGTCCGCCGCCTCGTCTTCGATCTCTCGGTCCGGCGGCTCGATGTCTACCACACGGGGGATCGAACCCCACTGACGGCGGCGCTCGACGACCTCGGCCTCGGAGCCCGGCACGTTGCGACGAAGGCAGTGGAGGGTATTCCCCTCGGTGCTAATGAAGATGCGACCGAGGAGCGGACCCCGCTCCTCCTCGCCCTCGCGATCAATGCCGTCTTTTTCGTCGGCGAGCTTACGGCTGGGCTCCTCGCCGGTTCGATGGGACTCGTAGCCGACTCCCTCGACATGCTCGCCGACGCGCTGGTCTACGCGCTCAGCCTCGCGGCCGTGGGTGGGACGGTGCTCCGCAAGAAGCGGCTCGCGCGGACCAGTGGGTACCTCCAACTCGGTCTCGCCGTCTTCGGCCTCGTCGAGGTCGTGCGCCGCTTCGTGGTGGGCGAGGCCGCGCCGGACGTGACCACGATGGTTGTAGTGGCTGCGCTCGCCCTCGTCGGCAACGTGGCGACCCTGCTGATTCTGAGCAAAGCCCAGCGGGGCGAGGCGCACGTCGAAGCCTCCTGGATCTTCACCTCGAACGACATCAAGGTGAACGGGCTCGTGATCGTCTCGGCCCTCGTGGTGTGGGCGACATCTTCGGGCATCCCCGACCTCCTCGCCGGGGCCTTCATCTTCCTCATCGTCGCGAACGGTGCGCGGCAGATTCTCGCTCTCTCGAAATAAACCTAGTCGCATGCCCGAACCTCTTCGCCTCGACCTCCCCATCCTTCTACCGGACGTCCCCGACGCCCGCGACGCCTGCGTGGCTCGCCTCACCGATGCTCTCTCGGCGACCGAGGGCGTCGAGCGCGCTCACGTCATCCACGCTGAGGCCAACATGCCCGCACAGGTCTGCATCCACTACGACCCGGGCGCCGTGGCTCTTCCCCATATTCGGCGAATCGCTGAGCGTACAGGTGCCCGCATTACCGGGCGCTATGGTCATGTCCTTTGGGAGGCCGACGGGATGGGCCACCAGCGTCGCGCCCGGACGGTGACTGCACGGCTGAAACGGCAACAGGGCGTCGTCGAGGCCGAAGCAAACGCGACGGGGCCGATACGTATCGAGTTCGACCGCGAGGCCACGGATGAGGCGGCGCTACGCCAGACGCTACGCGATCTCGGCGTGACTGTGGCCTCCGAGCCGATGGAGGAAGAGGCCCTTTCTGAGCAGGACGAGCACGCCGGTCACGACCATGCGCCCGGCGCGCACGATCACGCCCACGGCGGCATTTTCGGCGAGCGCACCGAACTCATCTTCGCCGTCCTCTCTGGCGTCTGCGTCGGACTGGGATGGGCACTGGAAGCCTTCACCGGTGTCGCTGAGTGGGTCCCGTTCGCACTCCTCATCGGGGCCTACTTCTTCGGTGGGTGGTTCACTACGCGCGAGGCCATCGACAGCATCCGCGTCGGGCGGTTCGAGATCGACTTCCTCATGCTCGTGGCCGCAGCCGGAGCCGCCGCGCTCGGAGAATGGTTCGAGGGCGCATTGCTGCTGTTCCTCTTCTCCATCGGCCACGCGCTCGAAGGCTACGCGATGGGCCGCGCCCGGAAGGCCATCGAAGCCCTCGCCGATCTTGCCCCTGCGACGGCGACGGTCCGCCGCGATGGATCGGAGCGCGAGGTGCCAGTCGAGGAGCTCGTCGTCGGTGATACGGTGATCGTGAAGACAAACGAGCGGCTTCCCGCCGATGGGTTTGTGGTGAAGGGCACGAGCGCCGTCAACCAGGCCCCCGTCACGGGCGAGAGCGTTCCCGTGGATAAGCAACCCGTGACGGATGAGAGGGCTGCCCTCGCTGATCCACAGAAGCTGCCGCCGGAGCACCGCGTCTTCGCGGGCACCATCAACGGGAGCGGCGCGCTGGAGGTCGTCGTGACGAAACCGTCATCGGAGTCTACGCTCGCGCGCGTGGTGCAGATGGTGACGGAGGCCGAGACCGAGCGGAGCCCGACGCAGCGGTTCACCGACCGCTTCGAGAAGGTATTTGTGCCATCGGTGCTCGGCTTCGTGGTCTTGCTGCTCTTCGCGTGGGTGGTCGTGGATGAGACGTTCGCCGAGAGCTTCTACCGGGCGATGGCGGTGCTCGTGGCAGCCAGCCCGTGTGCGCTCGCGATTGCGACGCCGAGCGCCGTGCTATCGGGCGTGGCGCGGGCCGGGCGAGGCGGCGTGCTCGTCAAGGGTGGGGGACCGCTGGAGAACCTCGGCGAGCTCTCGGCCATCGCCTTCGACAAGACCGGGACGCTCACCGAGGGCGCGCCACGCGTGACGGATGTGGTACCCGTCGAGGGAATCACGGAAGAGGAACTGCTGACAACGGCCGTCGCCGTCGAGAAGCTGTCCGATCACCCGCTCGCGCAGGCCGTCGTGCGCTACGGGCAGGAGCAGAATAGCACCGCTGCCGAGGCGACGGATCTCCAGAGCATCACCGGACGCGGCATCCGTGCAACGCTGGACGGGAAGCCCGTCTACATCGGGAAGGACGACCTGTTTGCGGAGATCGAAGGCCCGCCGCTGCCGGAGGCCATCCGGCAGACCGTCGAGCGCCTGGAAGGGGAGGGGCGCACCACGATGATCGTCCGGTGGGGAGCCCGCTACCTCGGCGTGCTCGGGCTAATGGATACGCCGCGTGAGGCAGCTCGCGAGACCATTACCCGTCTCCGCGAGATCGGCATCGAGCGCATGGTAATGATCTCCGGCGACAACCAACAGGTGGCTGAGGCCGTCGGCCGCGCGGTTGGGCTCGACGAGGCCCGCGGCGACCTCATGCCCGACGACAAGGTCGAGACGATCAAACGGCTCAGCCGTGAAGCGAAGGTGGCGATGGTGGGCGATGGCGTCAACGATGCGCCCGCGATGGCGAACGCGACAGTCGGCATCGCGATGGGCGCGGCAGGCTCCGACGTGGCCCTCGAAACCGCTGACGTGGCCCTCATGGCCGACGACCTGCGACACCTCCCATTCGCGGTTGGCCTGAGCCGGAAGACGCGCGGGATCATTCGCCAGAACCTGTGGATGAGCCTCGGCATGGTGGCCTTCCTCGTGCCTGCAACGATCTTTGGGCTGGGGATTGGCCCAGCCGTGGCCCTCCATGAGGGGAGTACGCTAGTGGTCGTCGCGAACGCGCTAAGACTGTTGGCTTATCAAGACTAACCGCACCAACTTCCCGGTAAGAAAGAGATCCTGATCGCGGCAACAGGCGCAGGCTTGGCCTCCCTTTGCTCGGAAAGCATATGCTAGGTTGCGCGCCAATTTGTCGTACATACGCCGTACCGTCTCCAGGACTATTCATGTCGCATCTTCCCAAAACGCACAGAATCGCCCCCAATGATGCACTAGGGGCGATTCTGGCGTGAGCCAACGACCGGACTCGAACCGGTGACCTGTTCATTACGAGTGAACTGCTCTACCAACTGAGCTACGTTGGCGTCGAACTCGCAAAGTACCGAACCGGCCGAAGCGAGGGCAAGGACGGAACCCGGGGCCCCTACGGATAATCCATGAAGCCCCGCTCGCCCTCTCTCCCGTGATTCACCTCCACCGCGTCACCAAGTCCTACGGCGCCACCCAGGCCCTCCGCGCCGTCAGCCTCGAGGTGGCGGCCGGACAGACGACCGTTCTCCTCGGACCGAGCGGCTGTGGCAAGTCGACCCTCCTCCGCCTCGTGGCGGGTCTCATCGTCCCGGATGAAGGGAACATCAGGGTAGAGGGTACGCTTATCACCCCGGCTACGGCGCCTGCGCTCCGCCAGCGCATGGGCTATGTCATTCAGGAGGGGGGCCTCTTTCCTCACCTCACCGCGCGAGAGAACGTCATCCTGATGGCCCGGCACCTCGGCTGGCCCGATGGCCGCATCGCCCAGCGACTGGCCGACCTCGCAGACCTCACCGCCCTTCCGCTCGACATGCTCGACCGGTACCCCGTCCAGCTCTCCGGCGGGCAGCGGCAACGCGTCGCCCTCATGCGCGCGCTCTTCCTCGACCCTGCCGTGCTCCTCCTCGACGAGCCCCTTGGCGCCCTCGACCCCATGATCCGCTCGGACCTCCAAGACGACCTCCGCGCGATCATCCGGCGCCTTGGCAAGACCGCGCTCCTCGTCACGCACGACCTCAGCGAGGCCGGGTTCTTCGGCGATACGGTCGTCCTCCTGCGCGACGGCGCCATCGTGCAGCAAGGGTCCTTTCGGGACCTCGTCGAGCGACCTGCGGAGCCGTTCGTGGAGCGATTCGTCCAAGCGCAGCGTAGCCTCGTCCTCGAATGACGCGCACGGTTTTTCTACTCGTGATGGTCCTCGGAAGCCCCTCGGTGGGCGCGCAGGGCGACGACGCTCCGCTCGTCGTAGGCTCCAAGAAGTTCACCGAGTCGGTGATCCTGGGCGAGATGGCCGCGCAGCTCCTCCGCGAGGCAGGGCTGGCGGCGGAGCACCGGGCCGAGGTCGGCGGCACGCGCGTGCTGTGGGAAGCGCTCCGCCGGGGCGACCTCGACGCGTACCCCGACTACACCGGGACGATCACCCAAGAAATCCTCGCCGGCGAAGCGCTTCCCGACGAGGCCGCCCTGCGCGCACGCCTTGCCGAACTCGGCATCGGGATGACGGCACCGCTCGGCTTCAACAACACCTACGCCCTCGGGATGCAGGAGGAGACCGCCACCCGCCTCGGTATCGCGACGATCTCGGACCTCCGCGCCCACCCTGATCTCGCCTTCGGGTTCACGAATGAGTTTATGGACCGCGCCGACGGCTGGCCGGGCCTGCAGAGGGCCTACGCCCTTCCCCACGCGGACGTACGAGGCCTCGACCATGACCTCGCCTACCGCGGCCTCGACGATGGCGCGCTCGCGCTCACCGACCTCTACTCGACCGACGCCGAGATCGCCTACTACGGCCTCCGCGTGCTCCGCGACGACCGTGCGTTCTTCCCCGCCTACCGCGCCGTCTTCCTCTACCGCCTCGACCTCCCGCCGGAGGCGATCGCAGCACTCGAACGACTGGGGGGCCGGATCGGCGAGGCGGCGATGCAGGCGCTCAACGCACGCGCCAAGCTGGAGCGCACGCCGGAGGCGCTCGTCGCGGCCACCTTCCTCCGCGACGCGCTCGGTATCGAGAGTGAGGTGACGGTTGCCGGGTTCTGGGAGCGGCTTTGGCAGCGCACGGCCGAGCACCTCCTGCTCGTCGGCCTCTCGCTCTTCGTCGCCATTCTGGTGGCGATCCCGCTGGGCATCGCTGCGGCGCGGGTGCCGCGCCTGGAAGGCCCAATCCTCGGGATCGTCGGCGTGATCTACACGATCCCCTCGCTGGCACTGCTCGTCTTTATGATTCCGCTGTTAGGGATCGGTGCCGTCCCCGCGATGGTGGCGCTGTTCCTTTACAGCCTGCTCCCCATTGTTCGGAACACCCATGCTGGGTTGCAGGGCATCGCCCCCCCGCTGCGGGAGTCGGCCGAGGCCCTCGGCCTCTCCCCCGGTGCGCGCCTCCGGCTCGTTGAGTTGCCGCTGGCGGGACCCAGCATCCTGGCTGGTATCAAAACGAGCGCCGTCATCAACATCGGGACGGCCACGCTGGGCGCGCTCATCGGCGCAGGCGGCTACGGCCAGCCCATCCTGACGGGCATCCGGCTCGACGATACCGCGCTCATCCTCGAAGGCGCGGTCCCGGCGGCCGCGCTCGCGCTCGCCGCGCAACTGCTGTTCGATGGCATTGAGCGGCTCGTGGTCCCCCAGGGCCTCCGCCTGTAGCGATCTTTCCGGCCCCTTCGCTCGCTCCGCCCGATGCCCGACACGCTCTCCCTTCTCAAGACTCGCCTTGCCGAAGTCGCCGACCTCAACTACGCCGCCGCCGTCCTCGAATGGGACCAGGAAACCTACATGCCGCCGGGAGCCGCCGAGTCGCGGGCGCAACAGGTCGCCACGCTCCGCCGCCTCGGCCACGAGCGGTTCACCGCCGATGAGGTCGGCGGCTGGCTGGACCGGCTGAACCCTTCGCCCGAGGAGGAGCAGGCGCTCGTTCGGGTGACACAGCGCGATTATGCGCGGGCGACGCTTCTCCCGTCGGCGTGGGTCAGCGCGATGGCCGAGGCGAAGGGCCGCGCCCTCGAAGCCTGGAAGACCGCGCGAGAGGCGAACGATTTTGCCCACTTCGCACCGCACCTTCAGCGCATCGTGGACCTGAATCGCGAGAAGGCCGAGCGCCTGCGTCCGCTCCTGGCCGACGAACGCGGCAACACCTACGCGCCCACGGAGGCCGACGCGCTCTACGATGCCCTCCTCGACGAGTACGAGCCGGGCGCCCATACGACCGAGGTCGCAGCCGTCTTCGCGGATCTCCAGCGGCATCTCGTTCCGCTCGTCGAAGCCATCGCTGCGCAGCCGCAACTGGACGACCGCCTCGTGCATCGCGCGTACGACGAGGACGCACAGTGGGCGTTCGGGATGCAGGTCGCCGAGGCCCTCGGGTACGACCTCCGGCACGGACGGCAGGATCGCTCCGCGCACCCGTTCACCACCTCGTTCGGCATCCGCGACGTGCGCATCACCACACGCCTCGATCCACAGTTCTTCAACCCCGCCTTCTTCGGCACCATTCACGAGGTCGGCCACGCGCTCTACGAACAGGGCATCGACCCGGCCCTCGACCGCACGCCCCTCGCCGATGGCACGTCGCTTGGCATGCACGAGAGCCAGTCGCGGCTGTGGGAGAATCTCGTCGGGCGCAGCCGCGCGTTCTGGATGCACTGGTTTCCCCAGGCGCAGCGGCACTTTCCCGGGGCCCTTGCGGGGGCCAAGGCCGAGGCGTTCTACCGCGCCGTCAACCGCGTCGAGCCCAGCCTGATCCGCGTCGAGGCGGACGAGTTGACGTACCACCTGCACGTGCTGCTCCGCTTCGAGATCGAGCGCGCCCTGATCGCCGAAACACTGGCCGTCGCCGATGTCCCGGAGGCATGGAATGCGAAGATGGAGGCCTATCTCGGCTGTACGCCTGCCTCGGACGCCGACGGCTGCTTGCAAGACATCCACTGGGCGCTCGGCGCGCTCGGCTACTTCCCGACGTACACGCTCGGCACGCTGATGAGCACCCAACTCTTCGAGGCCGCCGAACGCGACCTCGGTGATCTCAATGAGGCCTTTGCCGAGGGCACCTACCGTCCACTCCTCGACTGGCTCCGCACGCACGTTCACCGCTGGGGTCGCATGAGATCCGCGAACGAGATCCTCCGGGATGTAATGGGTGGCGGGCTCGACGCCGCTCCGTGGCTCGCTTACGCCAAGGCCAAGTTCGGCGCGCTCTACGGCTTGGGGCTTGAAGCTGAAGGCTCGAAGCCTCAAGCCCATAGCTTCTAGCCCACAGCCCTACAGCACCTGCGCCGCAAACGTGTCGTCGGCCCGGACGGAGCGAGCGAAAGCCGTCATCAGACGGATCGTCCGCTCCACGTCGTCGAGGTCCACGGTCTCGACGGTCGAGTGCATGTAGCGCATGGGGACGGAGACAAGGGCGCTCGGAACGCCGCGCTTTGTGGTGAAGATGACGTCGGTATCGGTCCCGGAGAAGCGGCTGCTGGCTTCGTGCTGAAGCGGAATGTCCTCGGCCTCGGCCACCTCGATCAGCCGTTCCACCATGCGCGGGTGGTTCACCGTCCCGTGCGTCACCGAGGGTCCACCGCCGAGCGTGACGGCGCCGTGCTTGGCCTTTTCGATGCCGGGCGAGTCGGTGGCGTGCGTGACGTCGAGCACAAGGGCGAGCGTGGGTTCCAGCCGATAGGCCACCATGCGCGCCCCGTTGCCACCGATCTCCTCCTGCACCGCGTTGACGGCGTGGACGGTCGCCACCGGGCGGTCGCCACCGGCTAGGTTCTTGAGGACCTGTGCGATCACGAACCCACCGAGGCGATTGTCGAGCGCCCGCCCGATGAGTCGCTTCTCGGTCAGTTGCTCCACGGCCTCGGCATAGATGGCCGGGTGCCCGACGCGGACGCCGCGCTCGGCGACCTCGTCCTTGCTCGCCGCGCCGATGTCCACGAACAGTTCCTCGAGCTTGGGCGCCTTCTCCTCGCCGCTGCGGTCGCGGAGGTGGATGGCCGTGTTGCCAACCACCCCAAGGACGGGTCCCTCGCTTCCGAGGATCGTGACGCGTTTGCCACGCGCGATGGCGTGGTCGGTCCCGCCGATGCGGTCCACGTGGATGAATCCCTCGTCGGTGACATACTTGACCATGAGGCCGATCTCGTCGGCGTGCGCTTCGAGCATGAGGCGCGGCCCCTCCGCATCGGCCCCATTGAGCGTGGCCCAGATGTTCCCATAGGCATCGCTCTCAACGCGGTCGGCGTGGGGCTGGACGTACTGCGCCCAGACGCGCTGGCCGGGTGTCTCGAAGCCCGTCGGGCTGGGCGTGCGGAGGAGGTCGAAGAGGAAGGCGCGGGCGGCGTCGGTCATGAACAGGCGAGATGAGCGGGGCACCAAACTACCCCGCCTCGCTCATGGCTGCCTACCGTGTCACTCCGCTTCAGCCAGAGTTGAGGGCTGCACGGCCTCGGCCGGAGGCTCTTGTTGAGCCGCCTGCTCTTCCGGGCCCGTGACGTAGCCGGTGTTGCAACCGACAAGGGCAAGGGCCAGGATGAATAGCATGGTGAGGATGCGAAAACGAGGCATAACACGCGAGGCTGGTACGTATGACCGAACCTACTCGTCCATGCCCTCAAGTTCAATCAAAACCTGAGCCTGTCGCCACCAAACTCAGGTAGCGAGCGGGCGCCTTGCCCTACCCGGGAGCCGCGCGCACCGTGGCGCGTAGCTTGGGCCGCCACGCTTCTGCCACACCGATGCATCGCCTGCTTCTTTCCGCTGTCCTGCTGTTTCCGCTCGTCGCCTGCGCGCAGGGGGAAGGCCCTCCACCAGCGTCTGACGTGGACGAGGTTCGTCCCCTCGTGGTGATGAACCTCGCCGCCCACCCCGACGACGAAGATGGGCTGACGCTCACCTACTACCGCCACAATCAGAACGCCGTCGCCTACTCGGTGATCTACACGCGCGGCGAGGGCGGGCAGAACGAAGCCGGGGCCGAACTCTACGAGCGCCTCGGCGCCATCCGCACGGAGGAGACCGAGCGGGCGGCGCGCATCCTCGGCACGCAGGTCTACTTCCTCAACTTCTACGACTTCGGCTACTCCAAGCACGCGCGCGAGGCGTTCGCCGAGTGGAGCCGCCCCCGGGTCGGCTTCTGGGACACCGACGATCCCATCGTCTCGGCCGAGGCCGGACGCGAGATCGTGACCGAGCGGCTCGTGCGGCTCATCCGCACGCTCAAGCCGAACGTGTTGTTTACCAACCACGACACGTCCACGGCGTGGCCGCGCGCGCAGCACGGACAGCACCAGGCCGTCGGCATCTCAGCCTATGACGCCTTTGCCCTCGCCGCCGACCCAGCCTACCACCCCGAGCAGTTGGAGGAAGACGGCGTGGACCTGTGGCAGCCGCAACGTCTCTTCCTCCGCCGGTTCAGTTCGGATGGCACGCACGACGTGGCCGTTCCCGTCGGCGATCCGTGTAATGACCAGGGCGTCCCCTGCGCTGATCTCGGCGTGCAGGCCGCCGCGCAGCACGTCTCGCAGGGCTTTGATAAGTTCGCTCCCCGCTTCCGCCGCGACACGTCGTACTTCAGGCTCTACCGCGAGGCACCCAACGCGCCGCCCCTGCCCGCAGGAACGAACGACCTCGCCGCGGGACTCGCCCCGAACCCGCACATCGGGGCCATCGCAGCGAGCTACCTCCTTGACAGTGGACGGCGCACCCCCATGCTTGAGGTGCAGACGAACCCAGGTGTAGCCGTGCCCGGCCAAGCCGTAACCCTGCGCTGGACGCCACCCGCTACACCCTCCGAGGGCACCGTCTATGTG
>JABDIZ010000249.1 GCA_013003465.1 Rhodothermaceae bacterium | reverse complement strand
CTGGTGTGGGGCGCTCGGCCCACGGCACGCGCGGTGATCGGCGTGATTGGCGTGACGCTGCTCATGCTCCCCATGTTGCCGCTGCTCGGGTTCAAGTCTGCCTTGCTGGGGTACGCACTGCCCGCTGCCTTTGCCTTGCTCAGCGCCGCTTGGGCACTGCTCGCAGTCGGAGGGCAGGCGCCGGATGCGGTTTGGCATAGGGGCGCAGCCCGAGCGAGCGGTCGGCTCAAAGCCGCGATGGTATTGGGCGTCGTGGCCCTGGCACTGGCGCGGCTCGGTTGAGGGTCGGCTCCAGAAACGTTCCCCTGTCTTCCGTCTACTGTCCTCTGACCATCCTCCCACGCCCTCGCTACCTTGTGACCTTTTCCGTCCTCGAGGCGGCTAGGGTTCTGAGCGCGTGTACCGCATGGCTTCCTTCGATCCGCAGACCGTAGTCCAAGCACAGCGTGGCGACGACGCAGCCCGCGAGCAGTTGCTCGGGGCGCTCGATCCCATCCTGCATGCCTTCTTCCGGTCCCGAATCGGTAGAAACTCGCAGGTAGACGATCTTGTGCAGAACACACTCATCCGCGTCCATCGTGGCCTCATTGATCTCCAGCAGCCGGAACGCCTCAAAGCCTTCGCCATGAAAGCGGCCCTCTTCGAGTTGCAGGATTACTACCGGGGGCGTTACACCGCCCGCGAGGCCCTTTTCGACCCCGACCGGCCCCCGGCGGACCCGAGCAGCATGGACACGGCGGGACTGCGCCTCGATCTAGAGAAAGCCATGACTGTGCTGACCGATCACGCCCGGCGCATCATCGAACTGCGCGAACTCGGCTATCCCTACGCGGAGATCGCGGAGATGCTCGATACCACCGAAGCGGCCGTCAAGATGCAGGTCAAGCGCGCCTTTGAGCGCCTACGCGATGCCTTGACGGTCGTGCTGCTGGCCCTCTCGGCTGGCCTGATGCTGTAACACCCACGGGCGGTCGAGCCCGCCCTCATCGCTATGCGCGAGCCCCTCGAACTCCTCGCCCTCTACGACGCACTCGGTCCCGCAGAACGGGCTGAGGTGGAGCACGCGTTGCGTGACAATCCCGCGCTCGCTGACGCCTTTCAGCGCTGGCGGAGCCTCCGCGCTGCTGTGCGGCGCGAACTGGCCGAGGCCCTCCCGGATCGGGCGCTCCTCGTGCTGTACGCCCTCTCGGATGAGGCGTTGCCCGACGAAGCGGCTCCGCATACGGCCGATGCTCTGAGCGTCAACGAGCACCGCCGTCTCGCCGCGGCCCGAGGAGACCTGCGCGCGCTCCTCGCGAAGCACCCCGGCCTCGTGGACGCCGTCCGCCGCATCCGCGACGACCGCGACGCCTTCGAGCGGATCTGGGCGACGCACACGGAGCGCAACGGGCAGGCGGATGCGCCGCGCCCGTCGCCTGCCCGAGCGGACGACCGGCCAGCCGTGCTCAGCCGTCGCCCGGTCCGTCGGCGTTCGCCAGTGTGGCGGGTCGCTGCGCTTGCTTCTGTCGTGGCCTTTGCGGCTATCCTGACGTTCATCGTGCGCCGCGATGCCGGATGGGAAACCGTCCGTGTGGCCGAGACGACGACCGTTGACCTGCCCGACGGCTCGACAGCCGAACTAGCTGCCAACACCTGGCTGATGGTCCCGGATGCGGATGGCTCGGATCTCCGGCAGGCCCGGCTGCGCGCGGGCCGTGCCCTCTTCACCGTCCGTCACGATCCGGCCGATCCGTTCACCGTCGAGACGCCGAATGCGCTTGTCACGGTGCTCGGGACTACGTTCGGCCTGGACGTGACCGACGTCGAGACCGAGGTGGTGCTTGTCACTGGCGCAGTCGCTCTCGCCTCGCGTGCCGAGACGGATGCGCCCGTCCGACTCGAACCGGGACAGCGCAGCCGCGTGCTTGCGCTCGAAGCCCCCAGCGCACCCGCCCGCGCCGACCTCGACGCCGCGCTCGACTGGACCGGCGATGTGTTCGTGCCCAGCGAGTCCCTCGCGCGCATGGCGCTGCGTCTCAGCGAAGCCTTCGCAGTGGACATCGAGGTGGATCCGACGCTGGCCGACGAGGAACTCTCGGCCACCCACTTCGAGCGCGAGGCCGGAGCCCGAGCCGCGCTCGACGAACTCGCGCTCGCGCTGAGCGCACGCGTCGCCGAGCTGCCAGAGGGTGGGTTCCGCATCGAAGCCGAGCCGTGAGTGATGGCGTTGTTGCTGTCCGCTGAGGTAGACGCTATCGGGCGCGACAGGCGTTCAGGCAGGGGCCTGCGATGGGTCTGGCTTCGGCATCAAGCTGGGGCGAGATTTTTGCGTAGGGCGCTGCCGTAGCCTATCGTGCCCCTTCATGCGTCTGACTCACCCCGTTGTGCTTGGTCTCGCCGCCGCACTCGTTGCGGCAGTGGTATTCCACGCAGAGGCCGCGCAGGCCCAGGTCAAGCCGGAAGAAGGCAGCATCTACACCTGGACCGACGCCCCGCTCGACGCGGCACTCTCTGAACTGGCGGATGTGGCCGGGGTTAGTCTCGTGTTCGCCCACCGCGTGGTCGAAGGGCAGCAGGTTTCGGGCTACTACAAAGTGGGCGAGGAGCCGACGGCGGCGCTCGAACAGATGCTGGCGGATACCGGGCTGCGGGCCGAACGCATCCGGCGGGGGCGCTACGTCATCATCGCCGAGCCGCTCAACGTGCCGCTCGAACCGGACGATCCGGCGGCCTACACGGGCACGCTGGAGGGTCGCATCGTCGACGCCGAGACGGGCGAGCCGCTCTGGGGCGCCCACGCTTGGCTCGTAGACCTTGACCTCGGCGGCATAGCTGATCTCGACGGATGGTTCAGCGTACCCCGCATCCCCACAGGCGAATACCTCGTCCGCTTCTCACACGTCGGCTACAAGCCCGTGCGTGTGCGGCTCTCCGTGTATCCCGTTTCGCCGCAGCTGCCGCCCGCCATCCGGCTCCAGGCGGAATCCATCACGACGGAAGACGCGGTCGTGCGAGCAGGCGATATACCCGAACCCGAGCCTGGCTTGACCGAACTGGCCTCACGGCAGGCAGCAGCGCTGCCGGTGTATCTCGGCGAAAGCGATCTCGCCCAAACCCTCGCCTGGCTGCCGGGCTTGACCCGGGCCGGGGCGGGTGGCGGCGCCCTCGTCGTGCGGGGCGCTGACCCACACCTCACGCGGTACCTCCGCGATGGCGTGCCGTTCATCCAGCCGTGGCACGCCTTCGGCCTGTTTTCTGCCTTCCAGCCGGAGACCGCCGAGCGGGTCCGGTTGCATCGCGGAGCGCTTCCGGCGTCACTCGGCGATGGACTGGCCGCCGTCGTCGAGGTGGATACGAAGGACGGGCGAGAGCGGAGCGGGGTGGCGTCGCTGAGCCCGGTGTCGCTGCGCGCCGTCGCCGAAGTGCCCGTCAGCCCGCGCGTGGGGTTACTCCTGGCCGGGCGCCGCTCGACGCTCGACTGGCTCTTCTCGCCGACGCTGCGCCAGGAGGCCGGTGCTGTTGTCCTCGACCCGCTCGGCACGCTCGGGGCGGAAGACGGGCAAGATGTCGCGCATCGCTTCTACGATGCCGAGGCCAAGCTGACCTGGGAACTGGCCCCCGGACAGACGCTCGCCCTCGGCGGCTACCTCGGGGGGGATCGCCTCGATGCACGCCTCCGCGACACACTGCGCCCCGGCGCCCCGGATCGCCTCCTCGTAGACGACCGCTGGGCCAATCAGCAGGGCTCAATCCGCTACCGCGTACTGGGGCGGCGCATCTTCCTGACGGCCGTCGGCTACCACACGCGCTATCGCCTGGATGAGCAGACCCGCGCCCTCAGCACCACCGATGTGCCGCTCGAACGCGACTATAGCGTCGGCTTCCAGGAGACCGGGCTCAAGGTGGATGTGGACTACTTCCGCTCGCTGAGGCATCAACTGTACCTGGGCGGGCGCGTCGCGCGGCAGGTCCTCACGACGGAACTGGGGGAGGCCGTCGTCGGAGAGGGGAGCCGGGCGCAACGCATCGAAGCGGACGGCATCGAGGCCTCGGTGTACGTGCAAGACACCTGGCAGCCCGCGGAGCGCTTGGCCATTCGCGTAGGGCTGCGCGCCGAGGCCTACTCGGCCGGGCGCTACGTGAGCGTGAATCCGCGTGTGCAGGTGCGCTACACGGCACAGCCGGGCCGCCTGCATTTGCGCGCCGGGGTGAGCCGACAGACGCAGTCGCTCCACCGTGTCCGCGACCGCTACGCCTACACCTACGACCTCGCCGCGAGCCGCTGGCTTTTGCCCTCGGCGCGAGTGCGCCCGGCGTCGGGCTGGCAGGTGGGCGCCGGAGCGGAGTGGGCGCCAACGTCCGGCCTGGCCTTCAGTGTGGACGCCTACAGCCGGGTGCTGAACGACGTGCTTGAGCCCATAGACGCCTTCGGAGCCGGGCAAGCGCTCCTCGGGCCAGGCGTCGAAGAGACGGACCTGCTGCGCTTTTACCGGCCGAGTCGTGGCCGTGCCTTTGGGGTGGAGGTCGCCGGGCGAGCCGAGCGCGGGCCCTGGCTTGTCGGGCTCAGCTACGCGCTGGCGCGGTCCGAGGTGCGGATTCCGGGAACCGACACCGACGCCTGGCAGGTGAGCCGCTACGACCGCCCGCACGTCCTCGGCCTGCTGGCGCAACGGCGCGGGCGCCGCTGGTCGGCCGCCGCTCGGCTGACGGTACAGAGCGGGCTGCCCACTGTCGTGTTGGATGACGAGGGTGCCGCGATCGGACAGGCGCGCTTCGATCCCGAGACGCGGCTGGACCTGTCCGTCGGCTACCGCTTCGAGTGGCTCGGGTTGGGGTGGGACGCGCAGATGCAGGCCTTCAACCTGACCGGCCGCCGTATCCTCGACCCCTCGCCCTTCACCGATGGCACCGCCGCGCTCCTTGCCACCGACGTGCGCGGGCTGCCCGTCATTCCCGTGCTGAGCCTGAAAGCGTCGTGGTGATGGCGGGACGTGACGCAACCACGTCGCTGGGGTGCGCTAGCTTCGGGTGTTCACTGTTCCTACACCGATGCCCGACCTCGCACCCGACGAACAGGCCCCCGATCTTCGCGCAGGGACCGTCACGCGCGTGGTCCAGCAGAAACGCGACGGCGCGCGCGTGAGCGTCTTCATCGATGAGCAGTTTGCGTTCGGGCTGGCGCTGGATCTCGCCGTCGAAGCAGGTCTGCGGAAGGGCATGGCGCTGACCGTGAAAGCGCAGGAGGCGTTGCTCGCGAAGGAGCAGACGCACCGCGCGCGCGCCGCTGCGCTCAACTACCTCTCGTATCAGGCGCGAACGGCCCAGGAAGTACGCCGGAAGCTCCGCACCAAGGACTTCGCCGATGACGTGGTCGAGGACGCCGTAGCGCACTTGGAGACGTACGGCTACCTCGATGACGAGGCCTATGCCCGCGCCTACGCGCGCGGCCGGTTCGCCGGGCGCGGCTACGGCCCGCAGCGGCTTCGCATGGAACTGCGCAAGCGCGGGGTGGCGAGCGAGACCATCGAAACCGTGCTCGATGAACTGGAAGAGGCCGAGGACGTGGGTGCTACCGCCGAGCGGCACGCGCGGAAGCGCTGGCAGGCGCTCGCCCGCGAGACCGACCCGCGCAAGCGCATGAAGAAAACCATCGACTTTCTCGTGCGCCGCGGCTTCGCCTACGGCCTTGCCCGCGAGGTGGTAGACGTCCTCGCCCGCGAGGAGGAGGATTTCGATGCCGCTGCTTCCGAGGAGTAACCAACGAGGCGCTGCTGCGTATCTCAGCTACCCCCTGCCTACCCCGCCGCCCATCGTGCCCCTTCGCTTCTCGCCTGACCGTCTCATCCGCTGGCTGCTCGTAGGGACCGGGCTGCTGTTGCTGGTCTGGCTCGTCTGGTTCTTCTCCGACCTCGTGCTCTACCTCGCCGTAGGTGCGGTGTTGGCCTACCTGATGGGGCCGATTGTAGCGCGGTTGCAGGGCCTCGGGCTGCCCCACATGATGGCCGTGCTCGGCGCTTTCGTGGCGGTCATCGGAGGCGTCGTGTTCGCCACGATGCTCTTGGTGCCGTTTCTCGCGGCGCAGGTGTCGAGTGTGACGACCCTGCTCTCACCCGAACGCCTGGCCGAGGTGGCTGCGTCGCTCGATGCCGGGTTGCATGCCGCGCTGCCTGCGGTGGACGAGGGCGTACTGCAAGCCCAACTCGTCGAGATGTTCGATACGCTGTTTCAGCGCGAGCGCCTGACGGCCGCGTTCTCGTCGGTGCTGGGGGTCTTTGCGGATGTGGCGCTCGGCATCATCGTCGTCCCGTTCGTAGCGTTCTTCCTGCTCAAGGACGGGCAGCGGTTCCAGCGCCGCCTCCTGGGCCTCGTGCCCAATCGTTACTTCGAGCCGACGCTGGCGCTCGTGGGCAAGGTGGAAGCCACCATCGGGCGCTACTTCCGCGCGCTGCTCTTCCAGATGCTCTCCGTCGGCACGATGGCGACGGTGTTGCTCTGGCTCGTCGGCCTCGACGGGGCGCTGGCCGTGGGGCTCTTCACGGCGCTGGCGAATACGATCCCGTACTTCGGTCCTGCCCTCGGCTTCGCGGCAGGTGCGGTCGTCGGCATCGCACAGACGGGCGATTTCTCGCTCGTGCCCGGCGTGGCCGTCGCCATGCTCACGACGCAGGTGTCGGACAACGTGCTTTTCCAGCCGTTCTACTTCGCACGGGCTGCACGCGTGCACCCACTCGTCATCCTCTGTACCGTACTCATCGGGGCCAGACTGGCGGGAATTCTGGGGATGCTCATCGCCATCCCGGTGCTTACCGTCGTGCTGGTGACCGTGCGCCAGATCCTCTGGAGTGTGCGGGAGTACCGGCTGCTCAACCCGTCGCTGGCGCGTGGCACGCTCACATCCGAGATCCCGGGCGACGGAGGACCGGTCGCGCGCGTCGTTAGAAGATGAGGCTCGATGTGAGGTAGAACCAGGTGGTCGTCTCGTCGCCGAGGGTGGCTTCTACAACCTCGCCCGGCAGGAAGACCGACGCCCCTGCGCTGACCGCGAACCCCGGCATCGGGCGGTACACCCCCGTGAGGTCAATCTCCTGGCCAAGCGTCCTGCCCATTGGAGCCTCCGCCGCCGTGGCGAAGTGGTGGGCGTCGAGGCCCACCCGTAGCGTGCGTGTGACATTCCCGGTCACCGAGACGACGGCGTTCTGAACCCCGTAGGGCGCCGCGCGCGCCGGGAAGTAGTCCATGAACCCGAAGAAGGCGTGCCCCAGCGGGAAGAGCATGTCGAAGTAGCCGAACGTGTCATCGATCGGGTCGTCATCACCGGAGAGGCGGGTGTACGCCGCCCCCACACGCACCGCGTGCTCGGTCAACGCAACGTAGCCCGCATTCACGCTGAAGAGGGAGGCCTGAACGTCGAGCCGCTGCCCCCCGGCAGTGAGCGTCCTCTGCCCGAACTGGCCGATGGCCTCGGCGCGGTAGTCGAAGCGTCCGGCAGTACCGTGGGCATACAAGCCCGGCGTCACCCGTGCGAGGGAGTCCTGTCCCGCATCCGGCCCTGCGGTCAGCTCCTGGGTCGCGTTGTCGTACACCACGAAAGCGTCCAGGGCATGGGTATCGGAGAGCGCCCATGCTGTGTAGAGGCCGAAGATGTTTTGTGAGCCCGCTCCTCCGAGCGGATTGACCGGGCTGACGAGTTGCGCCGCGAACGCGTCAGCCGCGAGCCGCCCTCGCCGCAGCCGCACCACGGCACCGTCGAAGCTCTGCCCCACATTCGACCACCCCAGAGAGCTGAGGAGGCGCTGGTTGCCGTACGCCAGTTCCTGACGCCCCACGCGCACGCCGAGCCCGGTGCCGAAGAGGCTGTCCACGTCGAGGAAGGCTTGGTGGAAGTCGAGCTGGTCTGCGTCGGCGTCGCGCACGCCGCGCCCAAGCGAGGGGTTCTCGCCGCCGAAGAAGCGGGCGTCCTGGATCTGTACGAACGCGGTGAGGCGCGGGCTTGGCTGAGCTCTCACTCCCAGCCGCGTGCGGAGGAGGTGGTAGAGGATTGGGTCGTCTGTGCCTCTGAAGTCTCTGGCGTCCAATTCACTCCGGTGACGGACCTCTCCGCTGACCGTGAAGGGGATCGGCTGGGCCTGGACGCTGACCACGAAGAGCAGCAGGAAGAGAGTAAGAGTACGATGCATCGGGGGGATAGGAAACGGCTGATCAGGGGTTCCTGATCACGCAGATAGAGACCTGAGGAAGAAAGCGGGCCGCTGCGAGCGCTCCCGGAACAGGGAAGACCTAGAGCACGCCGGGCGCCTCGGCGCCGGGTGCAGGGATGGCGTCGTCACTGGTAATGTCTTCCAGCGTCCGTCCGCGCGTCTCCACGCCGATCAACGCCAGCACGCCCGCCGAAATGGCGATGGGTGCAGCCACCACGAGCGCCGGAATCGCCAAGCTGGAGGTGCCCGCCAAGAGGCCCGCGATGAGTGGGGGGCCGAGGATGCCGCCCAGCTTGCTGCTCCCCGCGGCGAGGCCACTGCCGCTGCCACGCAGGTGCGTCGGGAAGACCTCGGCCGTGTACGGCGAGAGCATGGAGATGACGCCCCCGCTGGCAACCAGAAGCATCACAACGAGGACGGTCAGCATCGTGAGGTTGACCTCGGCGGCCACCGTCGTATCGAGCAGCGCAAAGCCGACCATCGTGGCCGCCGTCGCCATCGCGTAGAGGATCATGCTCTTCTTGCTCGACCACATGCCGTAGAGGTAGGCCACGAGGATGGTCCCCGGTACAGCCAAGATCGAGGAGAGGAAGAGCAGCCCGCTGGCAGTGCTGCGGGCAAAGCCCGCATCGGCCAGGAAGGTGGGCACGAAGGTGAGGAAGCCCCAGTTGACGAGGCCCCAGCCCAGCCCGTAGAGAAACACCGTCATTGTGCGAGGCAGGTAGGGCATCTGGAACAGGCGGATCAGCCCACCCCATTGCGAGACACGCTCCTCCCGGCCGTTCGTGGCCACCGGGGCCGGTACAGGGCTGTTCACCTCGTCGTCCCTTTCAAGCACCACGCCATAGCGCGCCATGACCGCCTTTGCTTCCTCCACGCGCCCTCGCTCTAAGAGGTAGCGCGGCGACTCGGGGATCCAGCGGTTCAGGAACAGCAGGATGACGCCTGTCGGGAGGCCGACGAACCACAGGATGCGCCACGTAAACTGGGGCTCCAGCAGCGCCGCGAAGCCACTCGCCAGCAGGTAGCCACCGACGGTGCCCATGCCGCCGTGCAGCACGACCAGCCAGCCGCGGTTCTTAGACGGGACGGATTCGGCCATGAGCGCGTAGACGATGGGCAGCATGCCGCCCGCTGAGAGGCCCATCACAAAGCACATGAACAGGTTCCAGTACCACGACGGCATGAACCCGCAAATGGACGTGCCAATGAACATGACGGAGGCCAGCAGGATCGAGGCCCGCCGTCCCATCTTGTCGGCGAGGATGCCCCACACGATGGAGCCGATGGTGGTGCCCGTCAGGCCCGAGAGGGGGAGCAGAGCAATCTGACCCGTCGTCAAGCCATACTCCTCTTTGGTGCCAGGCATCACGAAGCCGAGCGTGGCCGGCTTCATTACATCGATGATCAGCGCGACGCCGAGCACGAAGAGCAAGCCCCAGTGTGCGCCCGTCAGGTGGGCCGAGTCCATCGCGCGGAAGTGGACGCCTTCCACGGCCGATTTATTTAGCCGTCCTAACGTCTCCTTGCGCGGCATCAGGCCCCACGTCGCGAGGGCCATGCCGAGCAGGATGGCACCCATCCCGACGTTCATCCACATGGACATTTCCATGCCGATCATGCGGTAGCCCATATCAGCCGCCATGATATAGTCCGGCATATGGAGCAGGACGCCCACGATGGTCAGAAGCGTCCCTGCCCAGAAAGCCGGGGCGTTGTGAAAGGAGATCCCGGTATGCAGGCGCTTCTTGGGAGAGAAATCTGGATTGGGCATGAGGTTGACACGCGTAGGTGCGAATCGGGGGACAGGAGAGCAAGAGGATCCAGATCCGTTCTGGATCGGAAAGCCAAGTTTACACTAGTGTCGGCTGATCTCGCTAGAAATAAAACCGTTGGGTCGAAATTAAGCGTACTCCATAAGGCGTTTGCTTCCGGCCTTGGCCATCAGCCAGAACATCAAGGTGCCGGCTGAGAACGTCGCGACGATGGTCATTACGAGCAGCGGGTTTAGCGGGATGATGAACAGCGCCGCCGTGAACTGGATGGCGATGGAGGCGTACAGGATGGTCGCAATCGTCAGGCGCGAGCGGTTTTTGATGAACCGGGCCCCGAGCGGCGCCCCGATGACCACGACGGGGATGCAGACGTACCAGTAGGCGAAAGCCTCAGCCTCCATGCCGCCCAGGAAGGTGCCTTTCCAGAAGAATCCGGCGACGGCATTGGAGGCCATCAGAATGACCGAGGTAGGGGTGGCGATGGACTCAGAGAGACGGAACGCCAGCACCAGAAGCGAGAACGTGATGATGTCGAGGCCGCTGCCCGTGATCGAACTCACGATGCCCCCCAGAATGCCGATGCCAAACAACGTCGCAGCATGCTTGGGCTCGAAGCCTTCGATCTTCGTTTTGGTCTCGCGGTCATGGTGCCGGTTGATGAGGTAGAGCGCCACGGCGAAGGCGAGCCAGAGACTCGTGAAGAACAGCTTGGCCACCGGCGGGGCCACGAGCGGAGCGATGGAGGTTAAGCCCAGCGCGATACCCACGCCGCCGCCGATCCCGCCCCACAGGATGGCGCGCCACTCGACCTTGATACCCTGCACAATGATCAGGAGCGAGGCCGCCGTCATGCCGAAGGCCTGGATCATCAGCGAGAAATCACGCGCGACGGCCGGGGGGATCTTGAAGAACAGCGTCATGACCGGGAAGGCCACCGCGCCGCCGCCCTCACTCGTGGCTCCCGCGATGAACGAACCAAAGGCCATCGTGACGGACATGAACCATTCCGTCTGGAAAAGCCCCCACAGGGCTTCGCGCTGCATGAAAATTGCCCAACCCACCCAGACGATAGCGGCTACCACAAATGGAAGCTTGGCCGCGTGGCGCTGGGCGAAGGACGTCGCTGGGGGATCAGTCATGGATACGGTAGAAGAAGACAAGGACACGAGGCGCGAGCGCGGAAGGTATGAAGACAAATCGGCCGCGTGCGTCAGCGGATTAAGCGCCAGCGGGGGAGGAAGCTCGTACGGCACGGCGTTTGGGTATCTCTCGGCGACAGCCCTCCGGCGTGAAGAGCTTGGCCGTAGCTTGATACGCACAGCCTCCCGCCACGCTTCGCCCCCTTCGCTTAACACGTATGGACGATCTCATCCGGGCCATCGCGGTCGTCCGGGCTCATACTGACATGGAGCCTGACCTCACCCTCGTGCTGGGTTCCGGCCTCGGCGCCCTCGCCGACGCGGCCGAGGATGCGGTCGCGATTCCCACCACGGAGATTCCGGGCTACCCGCCTTCGACCGTGGTCGGGCACGCTGGCCGCCTCGTGTTCGGCCAGCTGGAAGAGAAGTCTGTGCTCTTCATTCAGGGCCGTGTTCACCTGTACGAAGGGCATCCCGCGCGCGCCCTTGGGTTTCCGGTACGGCTCGCGCATGCGCTCGGCGCTCGGCGCTTGGTGCTCACCAATGCGGCCGGGGGGCTGCACCCGGAGTGGGCGCCGGGCACCCTGATGCTCATCACCGATCACCTCAACCTTGCCTTTGCCAGTCCGCTGGCTGGGCCTGTGGGCGAAGGCGAGCCCCGATTTCCGGACCTGTCGGCCGTTTTTGACCCTGCGTGGATTGCCCTTGCGGAACAGGTGGCTGTTAACAGTAATTTAATATTGCGTCGGGGGGTGTACCTCTGGACGGCAGGGCCTTCGTATGAGACACCGGCGGAAATCGCGTTCTTTCGGCGAATCGGGGCCGACGCCGTCGGGATGAGCACTGTGCCCGAAGCGCTGCAAGCAGTGGCGCTCGGGATGAAGGTGCTCGGTCTTTCGACGATAACCAACCTGGCTGCTGGCCTGCACGCCACCCCGCTCAACCACGAGGAGGTGATGGAGGTCGGGCGGCAGGTGCATGACAATCTCACCGCTTGGCTCCGCGCCCTCGTCGCGGCGACGCCGCTCGACGCATAGCGTCGTCCTGCGCGTCGGGGTGTGAGCCGGGCCCGATGCCCCGCGCGCCCCATGTTGCATCGCCTCCTCCTGCTCGCGCTCGTTTCCGTGCCGCTCCTGGCCGGGCCCAAGGCACAAACGCAGGAGGATCCCTACCGGCTGGTGCTCTTCAGTACGCCGGACCGGACCGTAGCTGCGGTGGGGGAGACCATCACGGTTACGGTCGAAGGGCTTGCGGTTCCCGAGACCGACGAAGCGGCGTTGACATTGCTGCATGCGTTCAACCGCATCGCATTCCCGCCCGGCACGGAGCGAGATTTTGCGGTAGTGCACGCCGAAGATCCGGCGGCGCGGCGACGAGCAGGTACCCGCATTCTTGAACTGAGCCGCCGCTTCGAGGTCCAGCCGCGGCATGCAGGAGTGCTGATGGTCCCGCCTCTTCCGGTGCAACTGGAGGGCGCTGTGGTTGCGACACGCCCCCAAGAGGTGCGCGTATACGAGAACGATCCGTCGCTGACCGCCGCCCGCAGCGCAGTAGTGCCGCTCGTGGCTGAGAGCCGAGGCGCTTCCCGAACC
The DNA here is from genome assembly GCA_013003465.1 of Rhodothermaceae bacterium. Classification (GTDB taxonomy): domain Bacteria; phylum Bacteroidota; class Rhodothermia; order Rhodothermales; family Rubricoccaceae; genus JABDIZ01. Next base: position 13,917 of record JABDIZ010000249.1, on the reverse strand, counting down.
ACTACCCTGCGTCGGATTGGGTCCGGCTTCTTTATCGCCGAAGATGCGCTCGTCACCGCGTATCACGTCGTACTCGGGGCCGACCGCGTGCGGCTGCAACTGCCCGATGGGCGCCGCGTGACCACCGGGCGCGTCTGGGCCATCGACCCAGCCCGCGATGTGGTCGTGCTGCATGTGAATCCTGCACCTGTTCGGCGAGCAGGGATCACGCCGCTCACTCTGACCGAGCGTTTCGATGCTGATCTGCTTCACGAGGATGAAGCCGACCGGATCACATTCACGGCCGGATGGCCGGGCGGTATCCAGCAGCCAACGACGGGGTGGCAGCATCCCAGTCTCCGCTTCGGTCCCGCCGATGTGCTTCGGGTGACGGCCAACGCCGTGCGCCCTGGGGATAGCGGCGGGCCGTTGCTCAACGCGCAGGGGCGCGTGCTGGGGGTGGTCGCCTCGGGGCGCAGCACGCAGAACGAGCGCGACGTACTCCGCGAAGACCTGTGTCTGGCCACGGATCCGCGCCGGGCACTCGCCGACCGACTGGCCCAACCGTCGCCCCGTTCCCTGCGCCACGCACTCCAAGAGGCCGCACAGGAGGCGCCCAACGCCACCGTCCTACGGGCCGCCTCGCTGCTCAATGCGCGGATGCGTGCCGAGGAAGTCGAGCAACATCTGAAGGTCCTGACCGATGCCGTGGGGGCAGCGCCCGATGACGTTGCCCTCCAGTTCCTTGCCGGGTCGGTCTTGCAGGCCTATGGCGAGGCGGATCAGGCGGCGCTAGCCTATCAGGCGGCCCTCGCGGAAGCCAGCGATTATTTCCCGGCGCTCTACGCCCTCGGCCACGTCTACTACCAACGAGGCGAGTTGGGCGAAGCCGAGCGCTTGTTCGAACAGACCCGGTCGTTCGCTCCCTACGCACGCCTCGGCGCACTCGGGCTCGCGCGCGTCTTCACGGCGCAGCTCCGCTACGAGCAGGCCGCGGAGGTACTCATTGAGGTGCTGGACCGGGACCCGCACTACGCCCCGGCGCTCTACCTGCTCGGCTATGGGTTGCTCGCACGGGGGCGGGTCGAAGAAGCCGAGGCGCTGGCTGTCCGGCTCGACCGCACGGCCCCAGCCTGGGCCGATGTGCTGCGGCTCCACCTGCGCGAGGACCTGTTGCGGCCCACGGTGCTCGCTGCCCTGCCTCGAATCCGGCCCTTCAGAGAGCAGCCCTGACAGACCGCTGGAATTAGGCTTTGTTTTTTTGGCTGTCGCGCCGCATATTCCTCCGACCGTAACGGTGGAACGTCCGCGATCTTTTTCGCCGGTATCTGCCTCCGCCGGGTACACCGAGTGGCGGAACCCCTCCATCAGTCCCAGCGACGCGAGCCCATGAGCGACAGTTATAACGACGAAGTCTATGCCCGGCGCGTCCCCGCCGGAAAGCGCACCTACTTCTTCGACGTCAAGGCCACCCGCTCTGGCGAGGACTTCTTCCTGACGATCACCGAAAGCAAGCGGGTCGGCGAGGACGGCTATCAGAAGCACAAGCTCTACCTCTACAAGGAAGACTTCGGCAAGTTTGTCGAGGCGCTGCACGAAGCCATCGATCACATCCGCGAGGAGCGGCTGCCGGAGCATGATTTCTCGGACGTGCCGCGCCTGCAGAACGGCAACGAATGAGCGAGGCGGACGCTAGGCACCACGGCGGGATATATTTCCACGCCCCGCCCATTGCGCCCTCGCATGCCTGACGCTCCGCTTCACCTGATTCGCCCTGAGGTCCGCGCTGAGCGCGCCTACCGTGTGCCCACCGAGGCCGATGCTCCGGCCAAGCTGGATCAGAACGAGAGTCCGTTCGACGTTCCCAAGGCGCTCAAGCAGGCGGTCGCCGCGCGCTTCTGCGCGAGCGACTGGAACCGCTATCCGGACGACCGGCCGCATCGCCTCATCGCTGCGCTGGCCGACCGGCTCGGGCATCCAGTCGAGGGCATCATCGTCGGACGCGGCTCGAACGAGATCACGCACACCCTCGGCCTGTGCTTCCTCGGCCACGGCGTGCCGGTGGTGCTGCCGCATCCCATGTTCGCGCTCTACGCGAGCGTGGCCCGCATGCACGGCGCCCGCATCGTCTCTGTCGATCCCGAGTCCGACTTCTCGCACGACCCGGCCGCCATCCTCGCTGCGGCGCAGGAGTCCAGCGCGGCGCTCATCATCGTCACCACGCCCAACAATCCCACGGGGCAGGTGCTGTCGTTCGAGGGCATCGAGCGGCTGGTGGCCGAGGCCCCGGGCGCGGTGCTCGTGGATGAAGCCTACCACGAGTTCGTGCCGGGTGCGTCAGCGGTCGACTTGCTCGCGCAGTATCCCAACCTGCTCGTCATGCGCACGTTCTCGAAGGCGATGGGGCTGGCCGGACTGCGCCTCGGCATCCTGCTCGGCGATCCTGCGTTGATCCAGGAGATCGAGAAGGCTCGCCTTCCGTTCCTTGTAGACCGCTTCTCCGAAGCTGTCGCGTTGGTACTGCTGGAGCGGCCCGAACTGGTCACGGAGCGCGTCGCGGTACTGACGGCGGAGCGCAAACGGGTGCGGCACGCCCTGGCTGAGATGGACGGGATCGAGACGCTGCCAGGGGATGCCAATTTCTTCCTGATGCGCACGCCACTGGCGTGTTCAGTCCTCCGCGAGCGGCTCGCCGAACAAGGCGTCCGCATCCGCGATGTGTCTGGCTATCCGGCCCTGGCCGCAACGGAGGAGCAGCCCGGCTGGGTACGCGTCTCAGTGGGCACCCCGGCGGAGAACCAAGCCTTTCTCGTCGCCGTACAGCAGGTCCTCTCCACGGCAGCGTTGCACGAGACGGCTGGCTGATTGCCTATTGGTGCCTACCCGCACGGCTCGTGGCGGCGTATCTTTTGGCCCCTTCTGCTTCGTCTCCAACTGCCCGCATGGACTTCATTCAGGTCGACATCATCGGTCTTTCTACCAGCCCCTCCAGTGGGGGGGCGTACGCCCTCGTGCTCGGCGAAGTAGACGGTAACCGGCGCCTGCCCATCATCATCGGCGCGTTTGAGGCGCAAGCCATCGCGCTGGAACTGGAGAAGATCCAGCCCCCGCGCCCGATGACCCACGACCTGCTGCGCAACCTCTTCGACTCGCTCGACGCCGAGGTCACCGACATCGTCATCGACGACCTCCGCGAGGGCACCTTCTTCGCCAAGGTCCGTTACGTCTATGGTGAAGCTGAAGGGCAACTCGATGCGCGCCCCTCGGATGCAGTTGCCCTGGCCGTGCGCACGGACGCGCCCATCTTCGTCGTCTCGACGGTGCTCAATGAAGCGGGCATCCCCGCCGACGACGAAAGCATGGCCGCGATGGAGGAGGACCCTGACCTGGACGATGAGGCCGAAGCGCGCGTCCCAGCCACGGGCGGCTCGCGCCTCGACCGCATGGAGGCGAAACTCCAGAAGGCGATTGAGGACGAGGATTACGAGACCGCGGCCCGACTCCGCGATGAGATCGCGCGGATGCAGAGCGAGAACTGAGCCGCCGACTAGCCCAGCGAGGATCGAGGATGGACGGCTCTGTTTCGGACTCCGCCGCCATCCAGTCGCCGGTGGGGTTGAGGACAGGGCATCGCCTCGGCTACCGCGCGCTCGGCACCTCGGCGCTGTTCGCAGCCTATGCGGAGGGCGATCCAGCCGCGCTGGCGTTTTACGCGCACAATCCCTGGAGTGCCGAAGCCCGTATGGAGGCCGCACGGCAGGCCGCGGCGCATCCGCGTGACCGAGACGCGCTCGCCGAGGCACTGCTCGATCAGAACGCCGCGTGGTGGGGCGAGGACGAAGAGGCCGTCCGTGCGTCCATCGGGCGGCTGCGCGACCCGGAGAGCGTGGCCGTCGTGACGGGGCAGCAACTCGGGCTCTTTGGAGGGCCGCTCTACACCGTGTACAAGGCGCTCACAGCCGTTCGGTTGGCCGAGCAGGTCGCGGCCGAGGCGGGGCGCCCGGCCGTGCCGGTTTTCTGGCTGGCCGACGAGGACCACGATTTTGCCGAGGTTCAAACGACGGCGGTGCCGGTCGGCCCCGATCTCGTGCGCATCGCGTACGACGATAGAGAGCCGCCGGAGGTAAATCGCGGACCCGTCGGGCGGCTCGTTTTGGAGGAGCGCGCCCTCACCCACGCGCTGGACGCGATGGGTGGCGCCCTGGCTGGCCCCTTCGCTGCCGACGCACTCGCCGCGCTTCGCGCCGACTGGCAGCCGGGCACTACGTGGCGCGATGCGTTTGCTCGCACGCTCCGTCGCCTCACGGCCGGAACCGGGCTCGTCTTCATCTCTGCCGACGACGCGCGGCTGAAACGACTCGCTACGCCGCTGGTTCGTCAGGAAATCGAAGGCTGGCCGTCCACGCACCGCGCATTGGACAACGTCAGCCAGAAGCTGGAAGCCGCCGGGTTTCACGCGCAGATCGCGCCGCGCCCGGTGAACCTTTTTCTGTTCGCCGAGGGGGGGGAGCGTCTCCCGGTGGATCCCGACGGGGATGACTTCGTGTTGCGTGGGACGACCACCCGGTTCTCTGCCGCGGAGCTGCTTCGTCTGGCCGAGACCGCGCCCGAGCGGTTCAGCCCGAATGTGGTGCTGCGGCCCGTGATGCAGGATGGGCTGTTGCCGACGGTCGCCTACATCAGCGGGCCGGGGGAGACGGCCTACTTCGCGCAACTCAAGCCCGTCTACGAGGCCTTCGGCGTGCCGATGCCGGTCCTCTACCCCCGCGCAAGCCTGACGATCCTGTCGGAGAAGCAGCAGCGCCACCTCGACCGCTACGGCCTCACGCTCCCCGATCTGAACGGCGACCTGGCGCCTCTGCACCGCCGCCTCGCCCTCGAACGCGCCGACGCTGATCTCGACGCCACCTTCGCGCAGGCCAGGGCCACACTCGATGCCCTCGTGGAGGCCGCAAAGCCCGTAGTCACGGGGGTGGACACGTCACTGAAGCAGGCGGTGGAAGCGGCGCGGGCCAAGATGACCAACGCCCTCGCGCGGCTGGAGAAGAAGACCGTGCGCGTCGAGAAACGCAATCAGCAGGTCATCCTGGATCGGCTCGAACGACTCGTGGCGGCGCTCATGCCGGACGGCGCCCCGCAGGAACGCGTGCTCTCGCCCATCGCCCTGCTCGCTACGGAGGGGCCCGAGGTGGCGTCGCGTTTGCTCGAGGCCTTAGACACTGACACGCGAAGCCATCAAGTGCTGCATCGCCCATGACCGCGGATCGACTCTTCAGCCCACTCGTAGAGCACGCCATCGAGATCGCAGCGCAGTGGCATGACCAAACCTACCGCAAGGGTCGCTGGCGCGATGAGCCCTTCGAGTCACCGCTCGAAGAGATCCTGCACGTGCCCGTCATGGCGCACATCACAGCGGTGGCGCTGACCGTCCAGCGCGCGGGCTGGGAAGACGAGGTGGTGGCCGCGGCCTTTCTCCACGATGTGCTCGAAGACCACAACCGCTTCCGCCGGGGCATGCGTGCCGCCGAACTAGAGATACTCGTGGGTACCGCCGTGGTGGACCTCGTGCAGGCCGTCAGCGAGCCCAAGCGCAACGACCAGGGCGACTGGCTGCCGTGGCGCCTTCGTAAGGAGATCTACGTGGAGACGCTCGCTACTGCCTCGCCGGGGGCCGCCGCCATCTCGCTCGCCGACAAGCTCCACAACGCCTGGAGCATGACGCAGAGCCTGGAGGGCGGCATCGACATCTTCTCCGACGCGCCCGGTCGCCGAGGGCTCTCGGCGGGACCGGCCGAGCAGCGCTGGTTTTTTCAGGCCGTCCTCGCCACGACCGAACGCCACAGCGATCCGCGCCTCGTTCCCATGCGCACGCGGCTCCGCGAAGAGATCGGGCGGTTTGCAGCCCTCACGGAAGAAGGCTAGACGCCAGGAAACGCATGCGGGGAGGCCCTGGGATGGACCTCCCCGCATACAGAAAGGAGGAAGAAGGAGCGAGTAGAGGCGAAGTGTTTAGGGGACGAGTGAGTTGAAGGGCGCGAAGACGCCATCGGGGTTGCCCTTCCATATCCATGCATGAAGGGTCCACGAGCCCAGCTCTTCGTCGGCGTGCCAGACATCGGCGGTGCCAGTGAACCCCCTAGGGGCCGAGGCCGACGCTTCGAACGGCACGATGTACTCCACCGCGACGAACTCGAGGTGGCCCGCGCCGTCGTCTACGTACAGAAGCGCTTCCGGGTGCTGGCGATCGAAGGTGCCGTCCACCCATGCGAACCGGACGAAGTGCATTCCCATGTTGGGGACATGGTCAGTGACCTGCACATAGCCGTGGTCCTGGGCAAAGTTGATGTCATGGAAGCCTCGCGTCTTCTGACGCACCTGCTGCAATTCTGTGAGGGTGGTAGCCGAGAGGCCCCCGGTGCCAATCAGGGCCTCGGGAGCCTCGGCCACCGCGAGGGTATCGGTCGGAGCGCTGTAGTCGCAGCCTGCGAGTAGGGCGACGGTGCCGAGCGCAATGAGCAATGCAAAGCGAGTCATCGGAGGGCCTCCGGGAATGAGGCCAGGGTTGATGAATACAGGTTCCGCAGCTTGGCAGGACTGCAGCTTGGCAGGACTGCGGCGTGAGGCGGCAAGTGTAGGGCGGCTGCAGAGCAAAATCCATTCACAATAGGCGCCGTGAGAAAATATTTCAGCAGTCCGATGCACCGCCTCGTGCATCCGAATTCGCCCCGTGGCGCGGCATAGGTGCCGGTGCGCTATTGTGCCGCCCCAGGCTTGCCGATTGCTAGCCTAGGCTGCTCCCGACCATGCCCGGGCTACTAGGATACAGGGCGAGGGCCTCTGTACCGGTTCGCGGTGGGTTGCGCCTCGGAAGCCGGCGCACTCGCCGCTGCCGCATGCCCCGATCCATCGCGGGGTGCACCCTGGTTCATGGTGGCCCACTACCAGCTCGGGCATCCCTATGAGACGAGTGGGGCTTAGCACTCGTGCTGCACGTCCAGGACGAGGCGTGCCGGGTCGGTGAGTTCAAGGACGCGGTACGGTATGGCTGCGTCCAGCCCGAGGACCCACGTCACATAGCCCTCAAAGTCGCACGTCATGGAGGCGTCGCGGAGGAGGGGCAGCGTGTCGGGGAGCCACGGCTCCGTAATCGTGGGCTCGTAAGTCTCATCCGTGTGGGCCGCGGCCGGGAAGAACTCGACCTCCAGCCAGCCGTCGCCTGCCACCGAGACCGGCTCGCCGGAGCCGCAGTGATAGACCGATGTGCCCACGTAGGCGATGCGGTAGCCGGGCACGAGGTCATCAAACGTAAACACCACGCGGTCGTAGCCGATGCTGCTGGCAGACTCGGAGGCGTCGTGCGCCGCCGCGCGCAGCGACAGAAGCGTGGACCCGCGCTGCCGCAGCCGGTCCATGTGGGTGTCGTCGAGCGTCCATTCGGTGGAATCGCTTGCGTCCGTCAAGGCACGTTCTGAAGCCTCTAGCGCCGTGACGGAATCGTCAGCCGTGACAGGCGCAGAGGTCATTGGAGTCTCGGCGCGCGAGGGCGACGGCGATGCGTCGGGTTCCGGTGCGCAGGCTGCGAGGCCAAGTCCGAGAAGAACGCTACCGAGGCGAAGGAGGCGGAGCATGACAGGCAGGTACTGAACGGGCGACCCGAGCAAAATACCGTCCTCAGCCGATCCGCCGACACTTTGGCTTGGGGAACAGAGCGGGGTGGTGACGCCGTACGCTTCGTCCTGCGGTACCTATCGCCATGCGGTGTACGCTACTTGTTCTTGTCTTCCTGCTTGCGGCGGGCTGTAGCGGCACGGCCGAGGACGCTCCGTCGTCGGAGAATGCACCGATCGTGGAAGGCCCGCCGCCCGGCAATCCGCCGATGGGCGGCCCGGTGGAGGTCGCGCCCGGTCTCCCACTGGACGAGTTGCTCGACAGCCGCGTGGACGGCGCGACCCTCCAGGCCCGCCTGAATGCACCGCGACGGATGGAGACGGAGCCTGTCGCCAACCGCCATGTGGCAGGGCAGGTGGACACGCTGCGGACGTATGTCTATGACGGCATCCGCCTCCAGTTCTATACCATCACGGGCGGCGGTGCTTTACTGCAAGAGGTGACCGTGACCGGCGAGGGCTATACGACCGCCGAGGGGCTCGGCGTAGGCAGCACGCGGGACGAAATCGAAGCGACCTACCCGCATTCGCTCGGCGCCGAGGGCTCAACGATCACCTATGAGCGCGACGACGAGGAGCCTACGCCGACCGTGCTCCGCGTCACGTACGACGGGGACCGCGCCTCGTCGCTGACGTGGTTGTTGTACGTGGATTGAAGCGGTGGGACCAGGTCTGGAGGCAGGCGCACGCGCGGTTGAATTCGCGTGGGTGCATAGGGTAATGCTTTTGTGTGTTGCGTTTACTATACTCCAGCACCCTTTCCCCGAAAGGCTCAGCCTCGCGGTCTTCCTGCCGCGAGCCGCTCGGAGGCGGACATGATGAGCCCGGACACGTTCAGCCCACCCGGGTTACCCGGTCGCATGATCGGCCGGTACCGGATTCTTGGTCCGCTCGGGCGGGGCGGGATGGGCGTGGTCTACCGGGCGCGCGACCCGCGCCTGGAGCGCGACGTGGCCCTCAAGCTCCTGCCCGAAGCGCTCAGCCAGGACGCCACGGCCAAGGAACGCCTCCTCGTCGAAGCCCGCGCCGCCTCGGCGCTCGACCACCCCAACATCTGCACGGTCTACGAGGTCGGTGAGACGGACGACGGGCGGCTCTTCCTCGCGATGGCGTGTTACACGGGGGAGACGCTCGCTGACCGGCTGACAGAGGGGCTGCTGCCCGTGGAGGAGGCCGTGGACCTCGCCCGGCAGATCGCCCGCGGCCTCGGTGCGGCTCACCACAAGGGCATTGTCCATCGCGACCTCAAGCCCTCCAACATTTTTCTTTGCGCCGAGGAGGGTGGCGGCCCCCCGCGCGCCAAGATCCTCGACTTCGGCGTGGCGAAGGTGGACGGCGTGGACCTCACGAAATCAGGCACGACGCTGGGCACGGTGGCCTACGCGGCGCCCGAGCAGGCGCGCGGCACGGCAGATCCGCGCTCGGACCTGTGGGGATTGGGGGTGGTGCTCTACGAGATGCTGACGGGCCGACGCCCGTTCGAGGGGAGCTACGAGGCCGCCCTGCTCTACACCATCCTCAACGAGGCCCCGACGCCGGTGCGCACGCATCGCGCCGAGGTGCCCGCGGCGTTGGAGGCGGTGGTGGACCGCTGCCTCGAAAAAAATCCGGCCGATCGCTTCCAGTCGGCCGCTGAGGTGGAGGCCGCATTGGCCGCCGCGCTCACGGGCGAGGCGCCGGTGAAGCCTCCGCCTCGACGGATACCATGGGCTATGATGGGGGTCGTGGCGGTGCTCGCCCTCGCGGCGCTCGTCTGGTTCGGCACGCGTGGCGGCAGCCCGCCCCTTCCCGAGGAGCAGCACATCGCTGTGCTTCCCTTCACAACGATCGGGGATGATGCCGAGAGTCGCGTCTTCTCGGACGGCATCGTGGAGATGCTGGCGAGCGAGCTGACGCAGCTTGAGCAGTACCGGGGCACACTTTGGGTTGTGCCCATGAGCGAAGTGCGGGCTCAAGACGTGACGAGCGCGAGTGCGGCTCGCGCGAGTCTCGGAGCCAACCTCGTGGTGACGGGGAGTGTGCAACGCGACAGCACGGGAGTGCGTCTCCTCCTCAACCTGATCGATGCGGCCTCCCTTCGGCAACTGGACTCAGAGACGATCGAGGAAGCCGCCGCGTTGTTGAACACGCTCCAGGGTGAGGTCGTCGCCGCGCTCGCCCGGATGCTCGACCTCGAACTCCAGCCCGCCGCTCTTGAGGCGCTGGCTACCGGGGCCACGTCCAACGCAGCCGCCTTCGACGCATACCTGAAGGGGCTCGGCTTGCTCCGCCAACGGAGGTCGCCCGAAACGCTCGAGCAAGCCCTCCTGCATTTTCAGCGCGCGGTCGACGAGGATCCAGATTTCGCCCTAGCGTACGCCCGCATGGGCGAGACCCACCTGGCCCTGTATGGATTCGACCGAGCGCCCAGTCGTATCGAGCATGCCGAGGGTGCGGCAGCCCAGGCATTCGCCCTCGACGCGACCATGCCGCAGGGCTACATCACGCGCGCGCACCTCTACACCGCCACCGGGCGCTATGCGGAGGCGGTGGAGCAGGCGCGGGAGGCACTGGCCCTCAATGCAGCCTCCGACGAGGCCTACCGGGCTCTGGCGCGTGCCTACGACGAGGGGGGCGATATCGGCGCCGCCGAGGGGGCCTACCAGGAAGCCATCGGCCGAAAGCCCGGCTATTGGCTCGGGTACCACCGCCTCGGCCTGTTCCTGCTCACGCAGGGGCGCTACGAAGACGCCCTCCAGCCGCTGCGCCAGGTCACCCGCCTCATTCCGGAAAACGACATCGGCTTTCTCAACCTCGGCGCCACGCACTACTACCTCGGCCAGACCGACGACGCCCGCGCGATGTTCGAGCGCGCCCTCGCCATCCGGCCTTCCTACGACGCCCTCGCCAACCTGGGCACGCTCTACTACGACGAGGAGCGCTACGCCGACGCGGTCGAAGCCTACCGGCGCGCCCTCGCCCTTGATGACAGCGACCACCTCACATGGAGCAACCTGGCCGACACCTACGAGCAACTCCCAGGAGAACAGCAGCGCGCCGAGGCGGCCTACCGCGAGGCCATCCAGCGAGCCGAAGCCGGGCGCGCCGTCAACCCCAACGACGCCGACCTCCTGGTGATGCTGAGCACTTACTACGTCGCCGTCAGTGATGTGACCAAGGCGCAAGAGGCGGTCGAGCGGGCTGTGCAGCTTGCCCCGGAGAACGTGAACGTGGCCTACTACGCCGTCTTCGCCTACGAGGCCCTCGGCCGCCGCGCCGACGCGCTCCGCTGGGCCGAGCGCGCCCTCAACAACGGCTATCCGCCCGAGTTCTTCGACGAACCCGGGCTCGCAGACCTGCGCCTCGATCCTCGATGGCGCACCCTCATCGCTGACTACGCCGGCTAGTGCTCCGCACGAGGCCGGCTTTCCATCAACAAACGGGGATACTCCCCGGAGGCATACCGATGAAAGAAACAAAAGAAGGGGTCCAGACCGCCTACGCGGCGTTGATCCAGGAGGTCTCGCCGGGCGAGTTCTTGGTGGCCACCAGTGAAGACGAGGACATAGCGCAGGTACCCGGGGGAACCCTCGTGTGGATTAACGAGACCGACTACGAAGTCGATCTCATGTTTCCGTCGGGCCTGGTCATGATCGCACAAACCTGCACGTCAGGTAAGTATGATGTGCAACTGGATCCACAGGGAGGAAACAACCCGACCGAAACGCTGACCCTGTGTAACGATGCTTCGCCGGGCTCTGTCCTTGCCTATCGAGTGAGAGTCAACGGGGTAGATGCCGACGGGCCGCCCAGTGCCTGTCTTGCGGAGTTGGTCGGCGAACTGGCCGGCAAGAAGCCCAGAATCATCGTGCGGGAGTAAAAGGAGCCGAACTCAGCCGATGAGCATCCGGTGGTCCACCATGATGCAACGGCTTGCCACGTACGGGAGGCCCGCCGCCTCGGCGGCCTCCTGCGCGGCGGGAGAGTGCACGCCGAGTTGCGTCCAGATCACCGGGGTCCGCCCAGTCTGGCCTGCCCGCTCGGCCGCATCGTGGACCACGCCCTCGGTGAACTCGGCCCGGCGGAAGACATTGACGATGTCGAGCGCCACGTCGTCCGGGATGGCTTGCAACTCCGGGTAGCACGGCTCGCCGAGGATCTCCTCGTGGTACGGGTTGACCGGCACAATGCGGTAGCCCGCCTCCTGGAGGTACTGCGCGATGCGGTGGCTCGTCTGAAACGCGCGCGGCGAGCAGCCGACGATGGCGATGGTGCGGGCGTCTGCGAGGACGGTTTTGAGATCCACGGCGCAGGGTGGGTGTAAGTTGTGTGGATCGAACGCAGCACCATGCCTACAGATTCGCCCCGGCCCGATCCGTCCCGTCCGCCCGCCCCGGCTGTAGCCGACCCTGCCGTCGCGGTGTCGTTGGAGCCCGAACCGGAAAGCGGCCTCCTCGTGCGGGCGCAGCGGCTGGTGCCGGTGGCGCGGGCGCTCGTCGGCAAGGTGCGTGGGTTGGCCCTCGTTTCTGCCGTGTCGGCTGTCGTGTTGTGGGGCGTGCTGTTCGCGCCGTGGCAGTGGGTCGGCGGCGTGACCCTCGGCGGGGTCGGGTTTGCGCTGCTCGTGTTGGCGCTCCTGCTGCTGCCCGCTGGGGCCGCATTCCTTGGCTATCTGATGCTCACGGACGTTTTGGACCTGCCCACCCGGCTCCGCGCGAAAGCCGCCGAGACGACCGAGCACACCGCGGCCGTGCTGCGCCCGAGCGAGGAACCGAAGCGCGGGCGCCTGTTCGGCTTCTTCCGCGCCATCTGGTCGGCGCGCAGCCTGCTGCTCGACTCGAAAGGGGCGTGGATGAAAGCGGTTTCCGCAGCGCGCCTCGCGCGGTTGGCGAGTCTGCCGTTCGTGCTCGCGCTCCTCGGCGCCTTCGCGCTCAACTTCGCCGTGATCGGTGCGGCGGTACTGGCCGTGCTGCTCGTGCTGGTGTTTTGAACGACCAACGACCGCAGCCTGGCGCTTCATGGTGGCTGCCCTTGCGAATCAACTGGGCAGCGTCGGTCTAGGGTGGGGTGGCGGTCTGCCGTCCATCGTCATCCGTCGGCCTCAGGAATTCGCCAGGAGAATCACGCGGTCGTCGGCCGTGAAGGTGACGGGGGCGCTGCCACGGGGGTTGAGGTGGAGGCCGTTGCGTTCATAGGCGTCGCTTCCGCGGCGGAAGCCGAGGGCCGTCTCGTTACGCCGCCGCGCGGCCTCCACGACGGCGTAGAACGGAATGGGGCGGCCCGTCACGACGTAGTCGGACGCAGGGCGGAGGTAGAGCTCGGCGCCGACGGGCGAGAACAGTTCGGTGAAGACATCGGCGAGTTGGCGCTTCTCGGCGATCTGCGCCACCATGAGGCTGATGAGGCGGTCGCTCACCACGAAATCGTCGGCGCGGGTCACTTCGGCGAGGGCCTGGTTGCGCACGTCGTTCATCTCACTCACAATGTTGAACGCCGAGCCATGCTGCTCGGCGAGGTCGCGGAGGTGGAGGAGCGTGACGAGCGCGTGCGTGTCGGCGGCCTGCGGCGCGGCGTGCGAGCGGCTCATCACGACGACATGATCGAAGCCCTCGATGCCGAGACGGTTGAGGAGCGCGCGGTCGGTCGGGTCGCCCGGTTGAAAGGCGACGGTGAGGTTCGTGAGCCCCGCGCACTGCACGGCGAGCTCGGCTTCGGCGTCCTCGCGGACGGTGACGACAGTGATCGTCGAGCCGGGTTCGAGGTAGGCATTGAGCGTGCAGATGATGAGCGGCGCGCGGGGACTCCAGCCGAGGATCAGGAGGTGCTCGGGCTCGGCGACGGGCGGGACAGGCGCGACGAGCATCGCGTCGTCTACGCCGCGCGCGGCGGCGGAGAGGTCGCCGTCGTCATCCGTCCGTGTGATGTGTACATCATCCTCGGCCAGGACCACGAGGTCGTCGGTGGCGCCGATGTGTTGATCGGGCGGTGGGTTGAGGGTCACGCCTTCGGCCGTGCGGATGCCGACCGGCTCGGCGTCGTCGAAGGCGAAGAGTGCCTCGCCGTAGGTGCGCCCGGCCAGTGAGTCCGCGGGCGCGAAGTAGAACTCGTTGCCCTCAAACGTGAGCAGCTCGCGCACGACGACCGAGAGGCCCGTCTGCCGGGCCGCCTGCGCGATGATCCGCGCGATCACCTCGTGGATGAAGACCAGTTCGGTCTCCTCTTCGCCCACCATCGCGGCGACAGGGCGCCATGCCGCATCGTTGAGTTCGGCCACGATGTGGAAGCGGTCGGTGTC
>JABDIZ010000220.1 GCA_013003465.1 Rhodothermaceae bacterium | reverse complement strand
CAACACGCCCGTGTTCGCACCCGATAGCCGACGTGTGGCGTTCGCGCGGGTGCTGGGCGAGGAGGCACACGAGTTGTATGTCGGGGAGGTGATGGAGCGAGGCCAGGAGGTCCGCGTGACCGACGATAGCCGCGTGCTCGCCGGACACGACTGGACACCCGATGGGCAGCACCTCGTGTTCTCTTCCAACCGATCCGGTCGTTTTGGATTGTGGACGGTTCCCGTAGCTGAGACTCCTCCGCAGACAGCCGCCGTTTTCGTGGATGCGGTCTCGCTACCAGAGCCGCGTTGGATCGAGACGGGGCTTTCCGATGCGCGCCAACCCTCCATGGCCGCCGAGGGCCATCGGATGCTCTTTGCACAGGATCAGCGCGACACCAACCTCTGGATGGCGTCGCTCCAGACGACCGATGTGGCACGCCCCTTCATCCAATCGACCCGCCGGGATGAACGGGGGCACGTCTCGCCGGATGGACGTCGAATCGCCTTCGTCTCAGAGCGGTCAGGCTACCCTGAACTCTGGCTGGCCGATCGCGATGGTCAGCACCCGGTTCAGGCGACTCGATTCGAAGGCACCACCCTCGATGCCCCCCGCTGGTCGCCGGATGGTCGCCGTCTCGCCTTCTCGGCCCGTCCCGATGGGCACATCGATGTGTTTCTACTGGACGTCGATTCTGGTCTGCTACGCCAACTGACGACGGCCTCGTCCGACGACGGCCTCCCGCGCTGGTCGCGCGATGGAGAGCGTCTCTATTTCACCTCAAACCAGAGCGGGCAGTGGGCCATCTGGTCGATGCCGGCCGAGGGCGGCCCGATGATACAGGAAACCGAAGACGGACTTGTCGCTGAGGAGCGGTCGGACGGCCGTGGGCTGCTGTTCACGCGCCCCGACTCGGCAGGGCTGTGGTGGCGTCCCGAACCCGGTGCCGCACCGCAGCGCTTCGCGGAGCATCCGGGCGAACATGACTGGGCGAACTGGACTGTCGGCACCTCGGGCGCCTACGTACTTCGACGGGTAGGCGGGCGCGTGACCCTGGACCTCGTAGACTATGAGACGGGCGCCGTGCGCACCGTGACTACACTTGCTGAGCACTCCGAGCGCGCCGTGCCGTGGGGACAGGCAAGCCTCGCGCTGCTCCCCGACGAAACGCATCTGCTGTTTACGCGCACCGACAGCTACAACGGCGACCTCTGGCTGATAGATCTACCCGACAACGAGCGCTGAGGACGTTCAATCCGTGTCTGGGAGCGAATGCCGGGTCTCTCCCGCACCCATGACGACGAACTTCTGCGTCGTGAGCGCTTCGAGGCCCATCGGGCCGTAGGCGTGCAGCTTGGTCGTCGAGATGCCGATCTCGGCACCGAGGCCGAGTTCGCCGCCATCGGAAAAACGCGACGAGGCGTTGACGAGCACCACGGAGGCATCGACCTCGCGCGTGAAGCAGCGGGCCGTAGGCAGGTCGTTGGTCGCAATGACTTCCGTGTGGTTGGAGCCGAAGCGGACGATGTGATCCCTCGCTTCGGCGTAGTCGTCCACGACGCGCACGGCAAGGATGAGGTCGAGGAATTCGGCGGCGTAGTCGTCGTCGGTCGCCGCAGCGATGCCGGATAGGATGGCGCGCGTGCGGTCGCAGCCGCGCAGCTCGACGCCGAGTTGCGAGAGGGCGCGGTACGCGCCGGGCAGAAAGTCCTCGGCCACGTCGTGGTGCACGAGGAGCGTTTCGAGCGCGTTGCAGACCCCCGGCCGCGAAGTCTTGCCATCGATGGCGAGGTCGCGGGCGATGGCGAGGTCGGCCGCGCGGTCCACGAACAGGTGGCAGACGCCTTTGTAGTGTTTGATGACGGGAATCCTGCTGTGCTCATCCACGAAGCGGATCAGCCCCTCGCCGCCGCGCGGGATGACGAGGTCGATGTGCTCGTTCAGTTTGAGTAGCTCGGGGATGGCCGCGCGGTCGGTGGTGGGGAGGAGCGTGATGGCGGCCGGGTCGATGCCTTCGGCTGCGAGCGCCGCATGCAGCGCCGCCGCGACGGCGTGGTTCGAGTGGAAGGCTTCCGAGCCGCCGCGCAGGATCACGGCGTTGCCTGCCTTGAAACACAGCCCGGCGGCGTCCGAGGTCACGTTGGGGCGCGCCTCGTAGATCATCGCGATCACGCCGAGCGGAATGCGCATCCGGCCCACCTCGATGCCGCTCGGGCGGCGGCGCACCTCCGACACTTCGCCCACCGGATCGGTAAACGACGCCACTTCGCGGAGCGCGCCCGCCATCTTCTCGAGCCGTGGTCGGTCCAGCCGGAGCCGGTCGGTCATGGCGTCCGAGAGGTCGTGCTCGCGCGCGTAGGTGAGGTCGTTGGCGTTCGCCTCGAGAATGGCCTCCTCATGGGCAAGCACCTGGTCGGCCATGCGTTCCAGGACGCGGTTCTTCGTCGCCGTATCCAGCGTGGCAACGTGGCGGGCGGCGGCTTTGGCAGCAGCGGCAAGTTCTTCGGTGGAGGGCAGGGTGTCTACAGCGGAGAGCGACATGGTTGCGTGTTCGGAGGAAAGAGGTTGTAGTTGTCAAGCCGGGCCGTCGATCAAGACGAGGTCGTCGCGGCGGATGACATGGGGTGTGTGCGTGTAGCCGAGGACGGCCTCGATCTCGTGGCTCTGGCGGCCGCAGAGCTGCCCCAGGTCGCGGGCGCCGTACTGCGTAATGCCTTTGCCGATGACCTCAGCGCGTCCGTGATCCTCGACGGCCACTTCGACGGCGTCGCCGCGGGCAAACCCACCATCCACGCCGATGATGCCGGAGGGGAGGAGGGAGGCGCCGCGCTGCCGCAGGGCGCTCGCGGCGCCGGCATCCACGAGGATGCGCCCGGCGCTCGGGACGGCATGGAGCATCCAGTGCTTGCGGGCGTCGAGGGGCGCCTCGGTCGCGCGGAAGAGGGTGCCGTGCAGCGTGCCCTCGTGGAGGGCTTCCAGGGTGCTGCCTTTGGTGCCGTTGAGGATGACGGTGTGGATGCCGCGCACGGTGGCTTTCTCGGCGGCCTGGATTTTGGTTCGCATCCCGCCGGTGGCCGTGGGATGGTTGGCGCCACCGGCCATCGCAAAGACCTGCTCGTCCACGCAATCGACGACGCGGATGAACTCCGCGTTCGGGTTCGAGCGGGGGTCAGCGTCGTAGAGGCCGTCAACGTCGGAGCAGATGATGAGCAGGTCGGCTTCAGCGAGGACGGCGACGTGCGCGGCGAGGTTGTCGTTGTCGCCCACCTTCAGCTCGTCTACGGCTACGGTGTCGTTCTCGTTGACGATGGGGAGTGTGCCCATCGCGATGAGTTCGGCGAGCGTGTTGCGCGCGTTGTTGAAGCGGGTGCGGTGGTAGAGGTCGTCGTAGGTGAGGAGAATCTGCGCACAGGGAAAGTCGAAGAGGCGGTTCCAGTGCGCCATCAGGAGCGACTGCCCGATGGCGGCGAGCGCCTGCTTTTCGGGGATGGTGCGGCTCGTCGTAGTCTGCTTCTCCGGCTGCGTCGCCAGCCCGGCGGCCACGGCGCCCGACGAGACGAGGATGACTTCGCGCCCCTGCGCGTGGCTCTCGATGATGAACCGCGCGATGGCGAGCGCGTGCGTGGTGCTGCACCCCCGGCCATCGGGGGCGATGAGCGCGCTGCCGACCTTGATGACGGCGCGCTTCCAGTCGGGGAGCGGGGTTCCGTGTGCGTGCATGACAGGAGGGGTAGACGACGAGCCGGGCCGAGCGCAGCAACAGCGCCCGCGTGCATGGTCGCGACCCACTACGTTACGAATGTAACGGGGGCATTACGAGGGCTAAAACCACAGGGAGCGGCCCCGTCCCGGCGCGCTCCGGGGGCGCTCGCTCTGGTCGAGGTGCGGCGATACGCGGAGGGGGTAGGCTCGGCGTGGCGGGATCGTCGGCCGGATGACGATTGGGGGGTGTACCGCTCCCTAACTCGATCCCTGGTCCCATGCTCCGCCTCATGCTCACCACCCTGTCCACAGGATTCCTGGCGCTCCTGGTATGGAATGCCACGGCGCTAGCTCAGGTCGAAGGAGACCCCGAGCCGGACGAGCGGTTCGGCAGGGCCGTAGCCACCGGCGACTTCGACGCCGATGGTTATGAGGACCTTGCTGTCGGCGTTCCGTTCGATAACAATAGTAACGAATTTGCTCCAGGAGCCGTCAACGTGATCTACGGAGGGCCTGACGGCCTGGATGTGCAGCGCAATGTGCTCCTGTCGCAGGGTTCTTCCGCTCAGATTCTTGAACGGTTTGGGTTCTCCGTGGCTGTTGGCCGCTTTGATGGAGATGTCTACGCCGATCTCGCCGTTGGCATCCCGGGGGAGATTGTAGACGGCGTAGGCGATGCGGGCGCAGTCCACGTCTACTATGGGTCGAGCAGTGGCCTCCAGACTATCGGCAGGCAGATCTGGGTACACGATGATTTTCCTGCTGCCAGTGGCAACAGCGAGTTCGGTGATCTCTTTGGCTGGTCACTGGCCTCGGGCGATTTCGACAACGACCCCTTTGATGACCTCGCCGTCGGGATTCCCGGAGAAAGCGGCGCTATGTTTTCCGGCAACGGGGCCGTACAGATCATCTATGGCTCTAATGCAGGACTCAGCGCAGATCGGAGCCAGTTCTGGGTCTTCGCCGACATCCCCGGCGGGACGCTCGAGTCCCATGACCAATTCGGACACGCGCTGGCGGTCGGTGATTTTCTAAGCGATAACCATGACGATCTGGCCATAGGGATTCCTGGCAGGGAGGTCGGGGGTGTATTCAACGCAGGGGCAGTGGCGGTCCTCTACGGCCAGCCGGGGGGGTTGGGCACCGATAACGCCCAACTCTGGGATCAGGGCACTGCCTTTGAGTCGGGAGAGCCGGAAGCCCTTGAGCACTTCGGCTCGGCGCTCGCCGCCGGTAATTTCGATAACGATGCCTTCGGGAATGATGATCTCGCCATTGGCGTCCCTGGAGAGGACATTGGACCCATTTCGTCCACGGGGTTCGTTAACGTGCTGTATGGGAACTCTGGAACGGGGCTCTCGGCAGACAACAGCGCGGGGTTCAGTGGAGGTGCTATCGGTATGTCCTTGGAGACGAGCTTTTTTGGTTCGTCGCTCGCCACAGGCACGTTCGGTGCGGGAAGCGCAGACGACCTGGCGATCGGTGCCTTCGCCTTAGATGCTTCAGGTGAAACTTCTGCTGGAGGTGTGGCCGTGGTCCCGGGCTCAACGAATGGACTTGATGTCTCTGAGGCCGTCGTCTATTCGCAGGCAGATGCTGGAGTCGAGGGGGTGCCTGAGAGCGAAGAGTGGTTCGGGTACGCCGTGGCCAGTGGGGATTTCGACGATGACGGTACCGACGATCTTGCCGTAGGTATTCCATTCGATAGCCTGGCAGGAGTTGGGCGACCCGGTGCCGTCAACGTGCTCTATGGCGTTCTCGATGGGCTCGACAGCTCCCAACTCTGGTTCCAGGGCGCCAACCCGGTAGCCAACGAGCCGGAGGTACCAGGGCTGCCTGCGTCGTTCGCGCTGCACGCGGCCTCGCCCAACCCGTTCACGTCCTCTACCACGCTGCGCTACGACATTGCGGTAGCGGGTCCTGTCCGCCTGACCGTCTTCGACGCGCTCGGTCGCCGCGTCGCTGTGCTGGTGGACGATGAGCACGCGGCGGGGCACCACACGGTGGCTTTTGAGGCGCGCGGGCTGCCGAGCGGGCGCTACCTCGTGCGCCTGGAGGCCGCCGGTTCCGTCCACACTCGGCAGGTGGCGCTGCTGCGGTAGGTGGCGGGATTCCCGGCCGGATGACGATTGGGGGATGGACGCCTTCCAACCTGACCTCTGGACCCATGCTACGCTCTCTACGCCCGAGCCTCCCGGCAGCCCTCGCACTGCTCCTTACTGCGCTCCCCGCCTCCGGGCAGATCGCCGATACGGCCGAGGATTTTGACCGCTTCGGCGAGGTGCTCGCTTCTGGCGACTTCAATGGCGATGGCTTCACGGACCTCGCCGTCGGCGTACCCTGGGAGGATGTTGGCGCGGTCGAGAACGCGGGGGCCGTCCAGGTGATCTACGGCTCGGCCACCGGCCTGGCCGAGGCTGGCAACCAGTCCTGGGACCAGGACGTGCTCGCTAGCAATGCCGAAGTCGGCGACAGGTTTGGTTGGTCGCTCGCGGCGGGTGACTTCAACGGGGACGGCTTCGACGACCTCGCCATCGGCGTGCCCGACGAGGATGTCGGTGCCGTCGTGGACGCGGGCGGGGTCAACGTGCTCTTCGGCTCGGCGAGCGGGCTCACGGCCGACGGGTTCCAGAGCTGGACCCAGGCCAATCCTGACCTTTCAGATAGCGCCGAATCCTTCGACGCGTTCGGCTATTCACTGGCGTCGGGCGACTTCGACGGGGACGGCTTCGACGACCTCGCTATTGGTGCGATCGGGGAGGATGTCGAGGTTCTGAACACGACCGATTCGGGCGGGGTCCACGTGCTCTTCGGCTCGGCGAGCGGGCTCACGGCCACCGGCGATCAGATCTGGAGCCAGAGCATACCCGACATCCCCAGGGAGCCCGAAGATGGCGACCACTTCGGCTGGTCGCTGGCGTCGGGCGACTTCGACGGGGACGGCTTCGATGACCTGGTCATCGGCGTGCCCGCCGAGGACGAGGGCACCGCCGAGGACTCGGGCGGGGTGCATGTGCTCTACGGTGCGGCGAACGGCCTGCGCGCCGAGGGCAACCAGTTCTGGAGCCAGAGCTCGGAGGGCATCACCAGCGCTCCCGAAGGCTTCGATTCCTTCGGCTCGTCGCTTGGTACGGGCGACTTCAATGGGGACGGACACGACGACCTCGCCATCGGTGTGCCCTTCGAGGACGAGAACACGATCTTCGATTCCGGTGGGGTGCATGTGCTCTACGGCGCGGCGAGCGGCCTGAGTGCCACCGACCACCAGTTCTGGAGCCAGAACGTGCCGGACATCTCCAATCCGATCGAAGCCGCCGACCGCTTCGGCCGGTCGCTCGCAGCGGCTGACTTCGACGGGGACGGTTTCGACGACCTCGCCATCGGCGTGCCCGATGAGGACGAGGACATCATCACCGGTGCAGGCGGGGTGCATGTGCTCGCTGGTGCAGCGAGCGGCCTCACGACCACCGGCAACCGGTTATGGAGCCAGGGCACGAACGGGGTCCTCGACGAACTCGAAGACTTCGATTCCTTTGGCTGGGCGCTTGTGGCAGGCGACTTCGACGGGGACGGAAGCGCCAGCCTCGCCGTCGGCGTGCCCAGCGAAGCCATCGGCTCTATCAACGGGGCGGGTGCGGTCAACATCATCGCAGCCCCGCTCGCCATGACTGACCCTGGCGGGCAGCTCCTCTATCAAGGGTCGGCCATCGTCGTCCCCACTGAGCCGGATGCGCCGGGCCTGCCCGCGGCGTCCGTGCTGCACGCGGCCTACCCGAATCCCTTCCATGCCACCACGACCCTGCGCTACGACGTGCCGCAGGCCGGACCCGTCCGCCTGACCGTCTTCGACGCGCTCGGGCGGCAGGTGGCGCATCTCATCGATGCGGACCACGCGCCGGGGCAG
>JABDIZ010000194.1 GCA_013003465.1 Rhodothermaceae bacterium | reverse complement strand
AACCACCACTGTGCGCAGGGCAGCGTGATCGCCGTGGATCAGGGCGGCGAGGGACTGCTCGATGCAGGCTTTTACGCCCGGGGGCTGGATGAAGAGCGCCCGGTGCCCAACATGACGATGGACCAACTCGTTGCCTTCGCAGACGTGACGGACGAGGTGAATGCGATGATCGAGGGCGGCACCGACGCCGGAGACGCCACCGACGCCGTCGAGGCGCGGCTGCTGGAGGAACGGGGGGGCGAAGACGGCGGCTTCCTCGTGCAGGTGCGCAGCCTCTACAACGGCGGGCGCTACTCGGCCTACATCTTCCGCCGCTACACCGACGTGCGCCTCGTGGCCGCGCCCGAAAAAAACCTCGGCTTCTTCGGCGGCGACCCCGACAACTTCACCTACCCGCGCTACGCCCTCGACTTCGCCTTCTTCCGCGTCTACGACGAAGATGGCGAGCCGCTCGAAACCGAGCACTACTTCCCGCTCAGCGAAGAGGGCGTCGCGCCCGGCGACCTCGTGTTCGTGATCGGCAACCCCGGGTCGACGAGTCGGGGACTGACCGTCGCGCAGTTGGAATATGTCCGCGACGTGCAGGTGCCGACGGTGCTGGCCTTCCTCGATCACCGTGTGGCAACGCTTCGAGCCTACCTCGCCTCGGGCGAGCCAGAGAGCCCGGACGCCGTGCGCGGCCAGATCTTCGGCCTCTCGAACGCCCAAAAAGCCTACCGGGGCCGCCGGGACGCCCTCGCCGATCCGTACATCCTCGCGCGCCGCGCCGCCGCCGAGCGCGCCTTCCGCGCCGCCAGCCCGGAGGCCGGGGCGCTGATCGACCAGATGGCGCAGGTGCAGGCCACACGCATGGCTCTCGCGGCGCAAGCCCGTGCCTTCCAGTTGCTCTTCAACGGCGGCCTCGGCTCCGCGACCCTTCTCCGCGCACGGGCTGCCTACAGCGCCCTGCAAGCGGCCGCCCCCGACTTCAGCGCCGTGACGGGGCAGGGCGACCGGCCCGCGATGGTGGAGCGGGCATACCTGGAAGACGGGCTCGCGACGCTCCAGATGTACTTCGCCGCCCTCGGACAGCCTACCCCGGCGGCCCTCCAGGAGCCGAGCGTGGCGGTCCTCGCCGAGCGGCTGCTCAACACCTCCGCCCTCGCCTCGCAGGCCTCCGCGACGGCTGCTGTGGAGGCGGGGACCCTCTCGATGGACGACCCGGTCGTTCAGATCATCGCCGCTATCGCCGACGACGTGGAGGCGTTCCAGAACGCCGCACGGGATCTTGGGGCGCAGGAGGGGGAACTCAACCGGCAGATCGGGCGAGCCCGCTTCGGGGCGTACGGGGCCTCCGTTCCGCCCGACGCCACCTTCTCGCCACGCCTGACCGACGGCATCGTGAAGGGCTACGCCTACAACGGGACCATGGCGCCGCCCATGACGACGCTCAGCGGGCTCTACGACCGCTACTACTCCTTCTGCGAGGCGGGCAGCACCGGCGACTACTGCGAGTGGGAACTGCCCCAGCGCTGGCTCGATGCGCGCGACGACCTTGATCTCTCCACGCCCGTCAACTTCGTCTCCACCTCCGATACCATCGGCGGCAACTCGGGGAGTCCGGCGCTCAACCAGAACCTCGAACTCGTCGGTCTCAACTTCGACCGGACCATCGAGGGCCTCGTGCGTGACTACATCTACCTGCCCGACCGCGGCCGCAACGTGATGGTGGATGTGCGTGTGGTCCTCGAAGCGCTCGACGATGTGTACGACCTGGACGGCCTCGTGACCGAACTGACCGAGGGCACGTTGCGTGAGTGAGGTTTACTCCGTCTCGTCCTCCGCGTAGCTGTCTTCGATCACGAACTGCCAGCCGACCTTGAGCTCGAACCCGCTCGCGTCGATGGAGCGGGGCCAGCCTGCCGGGAGTTGATCAGTATCCCAGATCAGGCTCTCGAAGTTGCGCTGCCGGTAGCCCGCCTCGGTGTAGAAGCCGCGGAAGGGCCCGGCATTGACGTAAAACCCGGCCGAGGCGCCGAACTCGTAGGTGTCGGCGTCCACGGGGATGATGGTGCCGTCCTCGGTATAGCCCCGCGCATTCCACAGCTCGGAGAAGCCGAAGCCCGCCCCGACGTAGGGCAGGATCGGGCTGTCGTCGGGCAGGCCGAGCTGCGAGGCGTACACCGCGATGGTCGGCAGCGTGCGCAGGGAACCGCGCAAGTCTAGGCTCGGCTCGGCAGCGTCGAAGCCGCGCGTGAGGCTCGTGCCCAGGCCCAATTCGAAGTAGGTGTTGCCGACCGATGGGAGGTCGATGAGCACCTCGGCGCCGAGGCCCGCCGTGCCCAGGTTGGCGACGGTGCCCTCGATGTCTTCGTTGTTGGTCAACGCGCCCACCTGGCCGTAGAACACGATGGCGTTGACGGAATCGAACAGGCCGGAGACGACGTCCATGAACTGCGCGCGCGCCGGAAGGGGGGCGAGCAGCAGGAGCATGCCGAACAGGCGGAACAGCGAGCGCATCGGGGTCGAAGGCTGGAGGAGCAGAGTGCGGGAGCGCGCGGGTGCATGGGGGATGCCCGTACGAATCCAGCGCATTTGGTTGGGGTATCGGTCGTAATCGCGCGACACTTTAAGAGGGTGTTGAGGGTTGGGAGTCGCAGGCGAGCGGGAACGGCTGAGGGTGTCGGTAAGGCAGCCGACGGGATCGGGGCTAGAGCCGCGGATGAGGAGGCCAACGCCGCGGGCGACCTCAGAGGCTCCGCGTAGCCCGAGGCCCTGAATCGCAATGCCCTCTCACCCCATGATGCGTGACTACCTCACCCCATGATGCGTGACTACGCGGCGGCGCAGGCCAACAAACCGCAACACGGCACTGGCATCTTTTCGCAAGGCCGAGGGTAGATAAGGGTGACGTTCCTCTCTGTTTCGCTGCTCATGTCTGATCACACCACCTTGCAAAATCCCGTCGCCGACGTATCGCACGGCATGGCCGCCATCCTGCCGTTCCTCTACATCGCCTGGGCCGATGGCCTCCTCACGCCCACACAGGTCGAGCAGATTCGCGCCCGCATGGCGGCGATGGACTGGCTGACGGCCCAGGACAAGGCCACGCTGAACGGCTGGCTCGACCCGTCGAATCCGCCCGATGCGACGACCTACTACCGCTGGGTGCGGACCATCAAGCAGGCCGCCCGCCACATCCCCAATGCGGCGCACAAATCGCTCGCCGAACTGGGCTGCGAAATGGCGATGCTGGCTGGCGTGAGCAGCGAGAGCTACTCCACGCCCGAAGCACAGCAGGCGCTGGCCGAGATCGAGGACGTGCTCGGGATCGCGGGACGGGAAGCGGTGCGCGAACTCGTCGAGGAGCGCCCCGAGCCCTCCGGCGATGGGCTGCCGCCCGACGTAACCCTGGCTGTGCCGCATCCCGACCGGGCTGTGCTTCAGGCCTGGCTGGACGGTCGGATGCAGCCGCTCCGTGAGCGCGTCCGCACGCTCCTCCGCGACCCCGCCTTTGCCTACCCCGATCCGCAGATGCCGAAAGAGGACTACCGCGAGGTCGTTCTCGGCTGGCTCAAGCTCCTCGCCGAGCAGGGCCTCGGCGCGCTGGCCTACCCTGAGTACGTCGGTGGTGAGGACGACATCGAGCAGTTCATCGCGGCTTTCGAGACCATCGCGTACCACGACCTCAGCCTCGCCATCAAGTTCGGCGTGCAGTTCGGGCTCTTTGGCGGTAGCATCAATCAACTCGGTACGGAGCGCCACCGTCGTCAGTATCTCCCGGAGGTCGCTACGGTCGAACTGCCCGGCTGCTTCGCGATGACTGAGAAGCGCCACGGCTCCAACGTCCGTGATCTCCAGACGACCGCGACCTTCGACGCCGAGACGGAGGAGTTCGTCATCCACACGCCGACGGTGCACGACCACAAAGAGTGGATCGGGAACGCCGCCAAGCACGGCCGCATGGCGACGGTCTTCGCGCAACTCGTCATCGGCGAGCAGAGCCACGGCGTGCACGCGCTCCTCGTGCCCCTGCGCAATGAGGCGGGGGAGACGCTGCCCGGCATTCGCATCGAGGACAGCGGCACCAAGCTCGGCCTCAACGGCATCGACAATGGGCAGATCTGGTTCGACCGCGTCCGCATCCCGCGCGAGAACCTGCTCGACCGCTTCGCGCAGGTCAGACCCGATGGTACGTACAGCTCGCCCATCCCGTCGTCGTCCAAGCGCTTCTTCACGATGCTCGGTACGCTCGTGGGCGGGCGCATTGCTGTGGCGAGCGCCGGACTGAGTGCGGCCAAGAGCGCCCTGACCATCGCCGTGCGCTACGGGGTGAAGCGGCGGCAGTTCGGGCCGAAGGGCGGGCCGGAAGTCGCCATCATGGACTACCTCAGCCACCAGCGCCGCCTGCTGCCGCTTGTGGCGACGTGCTATGGCCTGAACGTGGCCCTCCACGACCTCGCCGCCCGCTTCCAGGACACGCCCGCCGGGGCCGACGTGCGGGCCATCGAAG
>JABDIZ010000158.1 GCA_013003465.1 Rhodothermaceae bacterium | reverse complement strand
GCAGTAGACTGAGGGCGTGTTTCAGCAGTCACGCCCGCCCATGCCCGACCGCGATTACGACCGCATCGAACAGGCCGTGCGCTACGTGCAGGCGCACCGGTACGAACAGCCGAGCATTGAGACCCTGGCGCAGCATGTCGGGTTGAGCCCGTACCATTTCATTCGCCTCTTTAAGCGCTGGGCGGGCATTACGCCGAAGCGGTTTCTCCAACTGCTCACCTTGGAGTACGCCAAGGAGCAACTGGCCGCGTCGCACAGCCTCCTGGAGACCGCGTTCGAGGCTGGGCTTTCTGGGACGGGGCGGCTCCACGATCTGTTCGTGACGGTGGACGCAGTAACGCCCGGCGAATTCAAGCGGCAGGGCGAGGGGCTCGTCATCGAGTACGGCCTCCACGCTACGCCCTTCGGCACTTGCTTTCTCGCCGTGACCGAGCGCGGGGTCTGTGCGCTGTACTTCATCGAACCCGGTGGAGTGGACAGCGCCATCGCCGAACTCGCAGCCGCGTGGCCGGAAGCCATGCTCCTCGAAGACCCTGAAACGACGCGCTTCTACGCCGAGGCCATGGTGGCCGTGGCCTCCGGCGAGGCGGTGCAGCCGATCCCCTTGCTGGTGCGCGGGACCAACTTCCAGGTCAAGGTCTGGCAGGCGTTGTTGCAAGTTCCGCCGGGCCAACGCATCGCCTACGAAGATCTCGCTACGCTGATTGGGCAGCCGACGGCAACACGGGCGGTGGCGAGCGCCGTGGCGCGCAACCGCATCGGCTACCTGATTCCGTGCCATCGGGTGCTGCGCAAGACCGGGGCCATCGGGGGGTACCGCTGGGGTCCGGCCCGGAACGCGGCGCTGCTGGCCTGGGAGGCCGCGCACGCCGAGCAGCAGACGCTGTTGGGGGCCGCCGCGTGACCTCTCCGAACGTCGCACCGCCGAAGCCGCTCCTGCTAGCGGCGTTCGGGATCGTCTACATCGTCTGGGGCTCGACCTACCTCGCCATCCGCTTCGCCGTCGAGACGCTGCCGCCGTTTACGATGGCAGGCCTGCGGTTCTTCATAGCGGGCCTCCTGCTGGTGGCCTGGACGGGTTCCAAGGGCGTCGAGCGGCCGACACGCGTGCACTGGCGCACGGCCAGCATCATCAGCGGGCTCATGCTGGTGGCGGGCAACGGCGTGCTGGCGTGGGCGGAGCAGACCGTGCCCTCGGGCATCGCGGCGCTCCTCGTCGCCTTCGTGCCGGTGTGGATGGTCATCCTGGCCGCCGTGCGGCCCGGCGGCACGCGTCCGTCGCGGATGGTCGTACTCGGACTGATCCTGGGCCTGCTCGGCCTCGTGCTCTTGATTGGCCCGAGTCAGGTGGTCGGTGGGGCCGGGCTCGACCGGATCGGGGCGTGGGCTATCGTATTCGCCGCGTTCGCGTGGGCACTGGGCTCGGTCTATGCCAGCACGGCCCCGCAGCACCCGTCGGCGTTCCTGAGCGCGGGCTTGCAGATGGTCACCGGAGGCGCGATGCTTCTGGTTCTGGGCTTCCTGCTGGGCGAACGCATCGCCGTGGCGACGGTCACGTTGCAATCGGCGCTGGCGCTGGCCTACCTGATCGTGTTCGGGTCCATCGTGGCCTACACCGCCTACAACTGGCTGCTGCGCAACGCCGATACGGCAAAGGTCTCGACGTACGCCTACGTCAACCCCATCGTAGCGGTGTTCCTCGGCTGGGGGCTGGCTGGCGAAGTGCTGAGCGTGCGCGTGGCGGTGGCGGCCGCCATCATCGTTGGAGCCGTGGCGTTGATCATTACGGCCAAGGCCAGGAAGGGCGCCGCTACCGCCCCACGTCGGCTTCGCCCTCGCGTACCGACTGAAGAATATTGAGGTAGCTGGCGTAGCGCTCGGGGGTAATCATCTCCTCGTCCACCGCCTCGCTGATGGCGCAGCCCGGCTCGTGGTCGTGCGTGCAGTCGGGGAAGCGGCAGTGGCCGATGAACGGGCGGAACTCGACGAAGTAGCCGCCGAGTTCGGCGGGCTCCATGTTCCAGATGCCGTACTCGCGGATGCCCGGCGTGTCCACCACATAGCCATCGGCGACCGGGTAGAGCGTGGCGAAGGTGGTCGTGTGCTTGCCCTTCTGGGTCTTCTCACTCACCACGCCTGTGCGCAGGTCGAGGTCGGGTTCAATGGCGTTGAGCAGCGATGACTTGCCCACGCCCGACGGCCCGGCTACGACGCTCGTCTTGCCGCGTAACGCCTCGCGAAAGTTGTCTACGCCCTCGCCCGTCTCCGCGCTCGTCAGGAGGACAGGGTAGCCGAGGTCCCCGTAGAGGTCCGTCCAGAACGCGATGGCCTCCTGCGCACGGGGTTGGTCTGCCAGCAAATCCGCCTTGTTGATGACGAGGCCCGCGTCGAGGTGGTAGGCCTCGGCCATGACGAGGAAGCGGTCTACGAAGCCTGGATTGAACTTGGGCAGGAACGTGGCCTGCACGCACCACGCGGCGTCCACGTTGGCTGCGATGATGTGCCCACGCCCCACGCGGCGCCCGGCGGCGCGTCGGCTGAGTTGGTTGTGGCGCGGATGGATTTCAGTGATGAGGCCCGTGCCGTCGTCCTCCATCCGCATCGTTACCCGGTCGCCGACGGCCAGCGGATTCGTCTCGTCGATCTCTTCCTGCTGCAGGCGGAAGCGCCCGCGCGCGCGCGCCTGGATGGGTTCGCCGCCGTCGGCGGGCTGGACGGTATACCACGAGCCGGTCGAGCGCACGACGAGGCCTTCGGTGAACGCGTCACCGTCATCGGAAGAAGTAGGGGTGGGGTGGGTCATATGAAACTCGCTTCCCGAGGCTCCGTCTAAAAACTCCCGCGGCCGGTTCCGGCCGTCTCAAACCAACCCCGGACGATCATGACCGACTCAGACACCCGGACGAGCGCGCAGTACAAGAAAGTACGTGACGCGTTCGCAGAACTCGACACCCAAGATAAAACGGCCTTTGTTCTGGAGGCGACTTTCAGCACCATCGGCACAGCCCTCAACGAAACCGGCCAGCGCGTTGCGGAGGTCTTCGAGAAGGTCTCCAGCGAGGACTTCTGGAGCGACTTCGGCATGCATGCCGACGCGTCTGAAACCGCCCCGCCGAAAGCCAAGACGACGCGCAAGAAGAGTGGACCGAAGAAGTCGACGACTAAGAAGCGCACCCCGAAGAAGGACGACGACGCATAAGCGATGGCCTCGGAGACCCCACCGCAGAACCTGGAAAACTGGGCTGATCGTTTCGAGCAGTCGGGCTGGCTGGGCCGCGCGGCCCTGTTGGGCGGTGGGGCCGTCCGCGTGACGGCCAACTTGCTCGACAAGGCCCTTGACCGCGCTGCTAAGACCGTCGTGGATGCCGAGCAGGCCTTCCGGGGTGAACTCGACCCTAACGTGTCCGACGCGAAGATCATCGAGGAGATCGAGGAGCCGCGTAAACGCCGCTGACGCGCGCTCTCGAACACAAGAACGGGCCGCTCCCCACCACAGTGAGCGGCCCGTTGTCCTTGTACCCCTGACTCCGCTTACGCGGCCAGCGCACGACCAGCCTGGAGCCCGAAGATCCGCGGGTGCAGCACCCGGGCGACCATCGTCGAGCCGTCGTTTGTCAGCGTGACCTCTGCGTTCAGAAGGCCCTGGTCCATCATCTCCAAGACGACGGCGTGGCCGAGGCGCGAGGTGTTCGTCTGGCCGTCGTCGAGCCCCGGGCGGAGCCAGCGGGCGGCGAGGCGGTTGATCTCGGGCCAGGCCAGCGAGCCGTACGGCGCTTCCGAGGCCGCATGCAGAATATCGAGCATGAACTCGGCGGCACGCGGCAGCGTCGTGGTGAGGGACTCAGCGCGGCGGACAGGCGTCTCGGTCATGGTAGCGAATCGGGTGGTGATCGCGGTTCGATGGCAAGATGCACCCAGGGGGGTGTCAACCTGTGTCACACGCCTGGGGGAATAATCAGAAAGCGAGGGGCTCCGATCAACGCATGATCGGAGCCCCTCGCGTGCTTTCTTGAGCGAGGCGATCAGTTCATGACGGTCTCCTCAGGGACGATGCCATCGGCAACAGGCGCCGCCGGACGGGCGAGTTGCTTGTCGCGATCAGGGATGGCGAAGTATTCGGTCGGATCCGTCACCGAGCCGGGGCAGAGGAGCAGGTCGAGCGCCTCGTCGATGCGCTGGACGTACTTGACATCGAGCCCTTCCACGGCGCTGTCCTTGATCTCCTTGACGTCCTTCTCGTTCTTCTCGGGGAGGACCACCGTTTCGATCCCAGCGCGCTTGGCTGCGAGCACCTTCTCCTTGATGCCGCCGACGGGAAGTACGAGGCCGCGCAACGTAATCTCGCCCGTCATGGCGACGGAGTGCTTCACGCAGCGCTGCGTGTAGATGCTCACGAGCGCTGCCGTCATCGCCACGCCCGCGCTGGGGCCGTCCTTCGGCACGGCGCCCGCCGGGACGTGCACGTGCACGTCCCAGTAACGGAAGGCATCGAGCGGGATGCCCAGTTCCTCGGCGTGGGCCTTAACCCACGACGAGGCGGCTTGCGCGCTCTCACGCATCACGTCGCCGAGTTTTCCGGTGAGGACCATCCGACCTGTGCCTCGGCTGACCGAGGCCTCGATGAAGAGGATGTCGCCGCCGACCGGCGTCCAGGCCAGGCCCGTGGCTACGCCCGGCACTTCGGTGCGCTCGGCGACCTCGTTGAAGAACTTCCGCGCGCCGATGTAGTCGTCCACCTCGTCGGCATCGACGGTGTCCTTCTCTTCTTCGCCCATCGCCACTTTGACAGCGACGCCGCGCACGACGGAGCCAATGGTCCGTTCGAGCTGCCGGACGCCACTCTCGCGCGTGTAGCCCTCGACCAGGAGTGCGAGCGCCTCATCGGTGATGGCAAACTGCTCCTCTTCGAGGCCGTTGCGTTCGACCTGGCGCGGCACGAGGTACTGTTTCGCGATAGCCAGCTTCTCGGAGGGCGTGTAGCCATTGATCTCAATGATCTCCATGCGGTCGCGGAGCGGCGGCGGGATCGTTTCGAGGTAATTGGCTGTGGCGATGAAAAGGACCTTCGAGAGGTCGTAGTCGAGTTCGAGGTAGTGGTCGTTGAAGGTATCGTTCTGCTCGGGGTCGAGGACTTCGAGCAGCGCCGAGGCGGGGTCGCCGCGGAAGTCGGTGCCGAGCTTGTCGATCTCGTCGAGCATGAAGACGGGGTTGGAGGTGCCTGCCTTCTTGAGGCCCTGGATGATGCGGCCCGGCAGCGCGCCGATGTAGGTGCGTCGGTGGCCGCGGACCTCGGCTTCGTCGCGAACGCCGCCGAGCGAGATGCGATGGAACTCGCGGCCGAGCGCGCGGGCGATGCTCTTGCCGAGGCTCGTCTT
>JABDIZ010000153.1 GCA_013003465.1 Rhodothermaceae bacterium | reverse complement strand
GTCTTCGGCCCGGTGGCCGATGTGAATCGCAACCCGCGCAACCCCATCATCGCCACGCGTGCGTTTGGCACCGAAACGGCGACGGTCGAACGGCTCGTGCAGGCGTACGTCGAGGCGGCGCGTGAGGCCGGACTGCTCACGACGGCGAAGCACTTTCCCGGGCACGGCAACACGCACGAGGACTCGCACGCCATGCTCCCAGCCGTGGACGATCCGGCCGAGGAAACGCGTGCCTACGATCTGCCGCCGTTCCAGGCCGCCATCGCGGCGGGCACCGACCTCCTGATGACGGCGCACGTCAGCTACCCCGGCCTCGATCCCTCCGGGCAGCCCGCCACGCGGTCGCGCCCCATCCTCCACGAGCTACTGCGGGATGAACTCGGGTTCGAGGGGGTTGTTATTACGGACAGCCTCCACATGGGCGGCATCCAGGACGACACCATGACTGAGGCCGATGTGGCCGTGGACCTGCTCAGCGCGGGCGTGGATTTGCTCCTCGACACCAAGGATCCGGTGGGCGTGATCGAAGGCGTGACGCGGGCCGTGGAGGACGGTCGCCTCGACGAAGCCGTGGTGGATGCGGCCTGGACACGCACGGGTCGTCTGCGCCAACGGCTCCGGGATCGCTTCGGAGATGGGGTCTTCCGCGATCCATCGCTCGCCTATCCCCCGAGCGTCGTCGGGGCGGCCGATCATGCTGAGGCCGCCGCACATGTGGCGCGGTCCTCTATTCGCCGCATGGAGGGCACGCTGCCGGATCTGGGGACGGGCGAAGGCGTGCTCGCCATCCTCGTCAAACCGGCGCCTGCTCCCAACGAGCCCGAGGAACTGCCCTTCGGCGATGCCCTCCGCCTGCACTTCCCGGATGCCGCTTACCGCGAACTGGAGCCCTTCCACGACGAGGAAGACGAGCCTTTCGAGCAGTTGCTCGTCGAGGCGCGCGAAGCGGAGCGGCTGGTCGTGGCGGTGATCGTCAAACCGGCGGCGTGGCACAGCTTCGGGCTGGCGGCACGCGAGCGGCGCTTTGTGCAAACGCTCGTGAAGCTCAAGCCAACGGTGCTGGCCGCGCTCGGCAGCCCGCGTGGCCTCGAAGGCTACGAGGGGGCCATCGCCCGCCTCTGCGCCTACTCCGACGTGCCCACCTCCCAGCGTGCCCTCGCTGAGGTACTCGCCGAGCGCAGCCTCTGACCGCATTCGACCTTCTCCACTCAACCCTCGCTATGGCCCTGACTCCGTCCACCATGTTGCCGCTCGGCACCGAGGCCCCAGCCTTCGATCTGCCCGCGGCCAATCCCGATGTAGACAACCGTGCCGAGGGGCGCCGCTCGCTCGCGGATTACGCCGATGCCAACGCGCTGCTCGTCGTGTTCACGTGCAACCACTGTCCGTATGCCGTGGCGGTGGAGGATCGAGTGATCGCCCTCGCGCGCGAGATGGCGCCGTGCGGCGTGGCGACGGTCGCCATCTCGTCCAATGACGTCGAGACGTATCCAGCCGATTCATTCGACAACATGGCGGCGCGCGCGGCGCAGAAAGGCTACTCCTTCCCGTACCTCTACGACGAGAGCCAGGCGGTTGCGCAGGCCTACGATGCAGCCTGCACGCCCGACTTCTACCTCTTCGATCGCGACCGTCGGCTCGTCTACCGCGGCCGTCTCGATGACGGTCGCCCGGGCCGCGAGCCCACGACCACCGACCTGCGCGACGCCATCGAACAACTCCTCTCGGAGGGCGCCGTGACCGGCGAGCAGATCCCGTCGATGGGCTGCAACATCAAGTGGAAGACCTAAGAGGGCGCCGCGTTCGCTCTCGCTCGCCTAGAACTCTAACCCTCAACGCCCTCTACCCGGGGCGCCGCAGGAAGAAACCCGAAGCCGCGGCGCTCCGTTTGCAGCCTTCCGCTCGGTCCTCTGCTGCGTGCGCGTCCGATGAAGCAGCCGTTCTACAAACTCGTGCTGCCCTTCGGGCTCGGCATCGCGGCGTTCACATACGTGTTCTGGACGGTGCTCGGCTATCAGCATTTCGATCAGTGGACGCCGGACGGGTTGCTGCGCGCCACGTTCGCGCTCGGGGCGGTGCTGCTGCTCGCAGGCGTGCTCTGGCTCGCCCAGTGGCTGACCGACCGGGGCGGTCTCTAACTCACCTCTCGTCGCACCATGTCCAATTCTCCTGCTCCGCGCCCCTTCAATGCCGTTGCTCTCTTTGCCAGCCTTGGGGCGGCGCTCGTCGCCATCATGCTGCTCGCCATCCTTACGCCGCGCTGGAGTGTGGATGAGAGCACCAACTGGATCGTTACGATTGGCGGCGGGCTCGTGGCCGCTGTACTGGCCTATGCCTTCCTCGCTACGCGCGGCAAGGAACAGAAAAAGACTGTAGAGCCTCCGCACTGAGCCTCGATCTGGTGAGCCATCGTAGCTTGCTACAAACACCCTCTTCCCCTGTTACGCCTTCGTTCGTCCTGCTATGATGGATCCCAACGCCTCCGCTCCTGCTACCGAAGACGCGCCGCTGTCTGCCTACGAGAAGGCAGGCGCCGAAGACATCGACCCGCGCTGCATTCCGCAGAATCTCGACGGTCCACCGCCCGTCGGTGATGAGATCGTGACGCCCGAGTATCCTGAGGAGGACCACGCCAACTGGCGCTTCCTCTTCGAGCGGCAGATGGGCCTGCTGCAAGGCAAGGCTAGTGAGGCCTTCCGTGAGGGCGTCGCGACGCTCGGCATGACGCCCGACCGGATCCCGGCGCTGCGCGACCTCTCGCGCAACATGGAGGCGGCCACAGGCTGGAAGATCGCCCGCATCCCGGGCCTCCTGCACGAGCGCGATTTCTTCGGGCTGCTCAGCCGTCGTCTTTTCCCCTCGACCGACTACATCCGCGGCACCGCCGAACTCGACTACACGCCCGCGCCGGACTGCTTCCACGACATGTTCGGCCACATGCCGATGCTGACCGAGCCCGCGTTTGCGGACTTCTATAATCTTTTCGGTCAGGCGGCGCTCAACGCGGAAGGACAGGACCGGCAGTCGCTCGAACGGCTCCACTGGTTCACCGTCGAGTTTGGCCTGATTCAGCAGCCCCAGGGTATGCGCATCTTCGGAGCGGGCATTCTCTCCTCGAAGAACGAAGTGGGGCACGCCCTCTCCGATGCCGTGGACCAGCGCCCCTTCGATGTGCAGGCTGTCATCAATCAGGATTACGATGTCTGGCACCTCCAGCCCATCCTGTACGTGCTCGACTCATTCGAGCAACTTGTAGACGGATTCCGCGGCTGGGCCGTTGAACGAGGGCTCCTCGCCAACTGAGTGCATCGTCCTCAGACGACGTGGACCGCCCGGGGCCAGCTC
Source organism: Rhodothermaceae bacterium (assembly GCA_013003465.1). Classification (GTDB taxonomy): domain Bacteria; phylum Bacteroidota; class Rhodothermia; order Rhodothermales; family Rubricoccaceae; genus JABDIZ01. The sequence continues at coordinate 17,672 of JABDIZ010000153.1, read as the reverse complement.
CGGGCGGTTTTTCGTGGAGGCCCTCGCCGTTTGTACGGGTTCCTGCGGAAGCGCTTGCATGCGGGCGGCAGCTTTACTACTCTCTCGCATCGCCAATCCACCACACCCCATGTCTGCCCCGCCTACGACCGAGACCCGTGAACGCCTCATCGCCGAGGTCTGTGGGAACGTGCAGGCCGTTGGCTTTCGCTACTTCACACGGCAAGCCGCGCGTCGGCTCGGCCTCGTCGGGTGGGTTCGCAACGACCCCGAGGGCACTGTCTCAATCGCAGCGGAAGGGTCACGGGATCGCCTGGAGCAGTTTCTCGAAGCGCTGGGCGAGGGGCCTGCGGCCGCCGAGGTCGAGGAAGTCGATGCCCGCTGGGAGCCTGCCACGGGGCGGTTCAAGACCTTCTCCGTCGAATACTACTAGAACGTGGGCTGCGTGCTGGCGCGTCTGATGAGTCGGCCTGTGATGGCCAGCGTGGGGGTTTTGGGCACGAGGCGTGTCGCCCAGGCCGTCACTTTGGTAAGCAGACTGGGCAGGACTGCCCGTTGGTTCCGAGCGAGGGCCTCCAACCCAGCTCGGGCCGCCCTTTCAGCAGAAATGGCCGGACCGCCAACGAGGTACTTCATGTCCGCCGCCCCGGCGAAGTTCGTCGCGACCGGGCCAGGGGCGAGCGCGGTGAGGTGAACGCCCGAGCGCTTGAGTTCGGCGTGCAGCGCTTCCGTAAACGAGAAAACGTACGCCTTGGTGGCGGCATACACCGTGAAGTAGGGGGCCGGAAGGTAGGCCGCGAGGCTGGCCACGTTCAGAATACCGCCTGACTGACGCTTGACCATCGGCTCCAGAAACAGACGCGTCAGCGCTGTGAGCGTGGTCACGTTGAGCGTCACCATCTGCTCGTAGGTTGCCGCCGGGTAGTCGACAAAGGCACCCAGCTTGCCAAAGCCCGCGTTGTTGATGAGCACGTCCACGTGGTGTCCGGCCGCCGTGACGCGGTCGAACAGGGCTTGCGCTGCGCCCGGCTCGGCGAGGTCATGGACGAACACATCGGCCCGAGCACCCTCAGCACGGCAGTCCGCGGCGAGTGCTTCCAGTATCTCTTCCGAGCGGGCAACGAGGAGCAGATGCGGGCGGTGCGGGGCGAGCAGGCGAGCCATCGCCTCGCCAATCCCGCTGGAAGCCCCGGTGATGAGGACGGTGCGGGCGCGATAGAAATGCATGGAGCGAAGGGCGTAGGGGACGAGAGAGGGGCACTGTGCGAAAGAGCGTGGAGATGCTGATATTGTCGGGTCCAATTCCGGTTCGGCCTTCGTCCGTTTTCCTTCGTTCGCTTCTATGACGCGCCTTGCTCTGCTCAACGACGCTGTGGCCCGACTGGAGCAGGCGGGCATCGAAGACGCCCGTCGGAACGCGGAATGGCTGCTCGAAGACGTACTCGGCGTGTCGCGGGCCATGCTCTACGCGCACCCCGAGGCGGCAGTGTCCGAAGGGGAGCAGCTGCACCTCGAAGCCTTGCTCGTTCGGCGGCTCCGCCGCGAGCCGCTTCAGTACGTGCTCGGCTATGCGGAATTCTTCGGCCTCCGGCTGCGTGTGACGCCTGCCGTGCTGATCCCGCGGCCCGAAACCGAAGAGGTAGTAGAGGCCGCCCTTGGGCACCTTGATGGTCTTGAGACGCCGTGGATTCTGGACATCGGCACCGGCAGCGGCGCTATTGCCCTGGCCCTCAAAGACCGCCATCCCAGTGCCGAAGTGTTCGCATGCGATGTCTCTGCCGACGCGCTCGCCGTTGCGGCGGAAAACGCGGAGCGACTGGACCTCGCCCTCACGCTTGTGCACACCGACGTGCTCAATGCCGCCTTCGCGCACGACGTGACGCCGACCTTCCACCTCGTCATCTCCAATCCGCCGTACGTGCCAGAGACCGAACGTGCCACGCTCCAGCCCGAGGTGCGCGATCACGAGCCCGAGACGGCGCTCTTCGTGCCCGGCGAGGACCCGCTGCGATTCTATCAGCGCCTCGCCGACCTCGCTCCCACGCTCCTCAAGCCCGGTGGGTTTGTGGTCGTGGAGACTCATGCCGACCACGGGTTTGGCGTCCGCGATCTGTTCCGGGACGCCGGGTTCGCCGAGGCGACGCTGAAGGCGGACCTGAGCGGGCGTCCGCGCATCCTCACGGCGCGCTACGTCCGGTGAAAGGGTGGACCGCGGCCAGGGACATGTTCCGCGGTCCACCGTCCTCTGTCCTCCCACACTCTCGTCCTTTCCCTCCGTCGTTCTCAAACCTCCACCTGCTCAATGCGATAGCCGCCCTTCGGTCCGGCCGACTCTGCGAAGGCCGCGTAGGCATCGGTGCCGTGATAGAAGAGGAGGAGGTGCCCGTGCTCAGCGGCTTCTTCCGCGAGGCGCGAGCGCTCGGTCTGGCTCTGCTCGGCGTCGTAGTCGTACTTGGCGAGAAAGCGGCGGCCGAGCTGGTTCGCCGCCGGGAGCACATCGCCGCCGAAGACGACCATGCGCCCGCCCGTATGGAGGCGGAACGCCTGGTGATCGCGCGTGTGCCCGCCGGTGTGGACGTACTCGATGTCGTCCGTCAGGAAGCCCGACCCCTCGACGAGCACGAGTTGGCCGGTGTCTTCAACGGTGGGGGCGAAGACCTCTCGTGCGTCATCGCTCTCCTCGCCGTACGGCGCAGTCAGTTCGTTCTGCTGCACCACATACTCGGCGTTCGGAAACGTAGGCTGCCACTCCGCGCCGACTGGGACGATGCTCCCGCCGACGTGGTCGAAATGCAGATGCGAAAGGAGCACCTTGGTCACGTCCTCGCGAGCGACGCCGTGTTGGGCCAGCCCATTGAGGAGGAAGTCTACACCGCGCCCTTTCGCCCACTGACCGAGGCCACTGTCGAGCAGGAGGATCTCGGAGGGTGTCTTGACCAGGAACGGGCACACCGAGATGAAGAGCGTCGCTTTCGGAAAGGGCGAGTCTTCGGCGTACGGGACAAAGGCCTTGTCGAAGCCGACCGTGAAGCGTCCCTCGGGGAGCGCGTGGATCTCGAAGTCGCCGTAGTGCACAGGAGCGGGGTGAGGATGCGAATCGCCTCCAACGGCACGCCGCGGGCGGGGATCGTGAACGCGAAACGAATCCGTATCCGGCGAATCCGTTAGTTGCTCTGCAAGTGCAGCGTGACGACGAGCGGACGGTGGTCGGAAGCGAGCGCGTTGTTGTGCTCGACGATACGGGTTTCGATTCCCCGCTGGCTCCGGCACGCATCCTTCACCCCGTAGGACACCAGCACATGGTCGATCTGTCCCCGCACGCCATCGAACGTGTAGGTCCACCGTTCGCCCACCTCGTCATCGCTGAAGTAGCGGGAGAGGCCGGTCTGGATGAGGTCCGGGAACAGGTCGTCAAAGCCCCGCAGGCGGAGGAGGGCAGGCTGGCCGCGACGGTCGTTGAAATCGCCAGCCGCTATGACGAGGCTGTCGGCGAGCAGTGCTGGAAGCATATGCCGCCGCAGCAGCGAGGCCTGAGCGACACGCTGGGCGTCGGCCTCCGGGCCTCCGCGCTCCGCGATGAGGTGCGCGAGGTAGACGATCAGCGGGCGCCCATGCGCATCGACGGTTACACGGAGCGCTTTGCTCAGGCCGGTGTCGTCTTCCGTCTCGGGATCGTCCAGTTCCGGGAGGTAGCCCTCGCGCCCTCGGATCTCCTCGTGGAACCCCGACAGGGGCAGGCGCGAGAGGACCGCCACATGCTGCCCGGTCGAGCTGTCGCGCGAGCGCCCGACAAAGCGGAAGGGGTACGGGGCACCTCGCGCCGCGAGCGAGTCGTGCAGTTCCTCTACATCGGTCGCATTGCCGACTTCGGTGAGCAGCAGGACGTCGGTGTTGAGGGAGGCTAGCACATCCGCCACCGCCGCCGCCGCCTCGCCGAACCGTGCATCGCGAAAGCCCGGCTGGTTCCAGGTCGTTGCTGCTGCGCCGCTCAGGTTGAACGATTCGCCAAACTTGATGTGCACCTTCTGCCGGACGAGGAACTCGCAGTTGAAGGTGGCGAGGGTCACGTCCTGTGCCGCAGTTGCGTGGGATACCACTGCAGCAAAGAGGATGAGGGTTAGGCGACGTGTCATGGGCTCAGGGGCGAATTCGTCACCAGAATAGGCCCCCTCGCGCAAAGAAGAAACCCGGGCCGCTACGGTCTTCGGCCGTCATCCCCGGCCTTTTCATACGCCTCAATGATGTCCATCACGAGGCGGTGGCGCACCACATCGCCGCGGTCGAAGTCCACGAAGCCGATGCCGTCGATGCCTTCGAGGATGCGGCGGGCCTGCACGAGGCCGCTCTGAGCGCGGCTCGGCAGGTCGGTCTGCGTTACGTCGCCCGTGACAATGGCGCGGCTGCCTGCGCCGAGGCGGGTCAGAAACATCTTCATTTGCGCAGCGGTGGCGTTCTGCGCCTCGTCCAGAATCACGAACGCGCTGCTCAACGTGCGCCCGCGCATGTAGGCCAGCGGCACGATCTCCACGATGTTCTGCTCCAGGTAGCCGCCCAGCTTCTCGCGTGGTGTCATGTCTTCGAGGGCGTCGTAGAGCGGGCGGAGGTACGGGTCCACCTTCTCGCGGAGGTCGCCGGGGAGGAAGCCGAGGCTCTCGCCCGCCTCGACCGCCGGACGGCTCAAGACGATCTTTTTCACCTGACGGCTTTTGAGTGCACTCACGGCCAAAGCCACGGCCGTGTACGTCTTGCCCGTGCCTGCTGGGCCGACGGCGAACACGATATCGTTCTGTCGCGCCTCTTCCACGAGCCGCACCTGCCCTGGCGTCTTCGCCTTGATGGTGCCACCCGAGGGCGTGAACAGGATGGTATCCGCTGTGTCCGCGCGCTGGAGTCCCTCGCCAACCGTGGTGAGGTCAAGGACCGTCTCGACGTCGTTCTCGGTCAGGTTGCCGTTGCGGTTGAGCACCACGAGCAGTTCGCCAAGCACGCGCTCAATCCGCTCCACGTCGTCGGCTGCGCCCCGCAGATGGACCTGGTTGCCGCGCGCGACGATACGCGTGTCTGCGAAGGCTGCTTCGATTCGTTTCAGGTAGATGTCGTTGAAGCCGAAGAGCAGCAGGGGCTCTACGCCCTCGATGGTAACGGTTTTCTCAGTCAAGTGGCGGTCGGGGTTGGGTTTTCGTCCGCTACGCGCGCGGGCCGAGTTGGTTCGTGCGTAAGCTCGCCCTTTCCACACCGTCTGTCCACCGATGCTCAATCCCCGCGCGCTCGTCGTCCCCTTCACCAAGATGAACGGGGCGGGCAACGACTTCATCGTGCTCGACAACCGCTTCCTGCACTTCAACGACGCGGAGCTGTCGGGTCTGGCGCGGCGGTTCTGCCCCCGTCGCACGGGGGTCGGGGCAGATGGAATTCTGGCACTCAATCCGCCCGAGACCGACGGCGCGCACTTCCGCATGCGCTACTTCAACGCCGACGGTTCGCTCGGGACGATGTGTGGCAACGGGGCGCGCTGCCTCGCCCGCTTCGCTCGGATGGCGGGTATCAAAGGCGATCCGCTCGTCTTCGACACGGATGGCGGACGCTACACGGCTGACACGCCTGCGGAACCGACGGCGCCTGTGCGGCTTCATGTTCCTTCGCCGCGCGCCTTCACGACGGTCACGCTGGCTGAAGCCCAGGTCGAGGGCGAAACGTTCGGCATCTGGACCGGCACCGAGCACACCGTGCGCTTCGTGGACGATGTCCAGAACGCTCCGCTCGCCGACGAAGGCCCGGCCATCCGGTGCGATTCAGCCCTAGCGCCTGCTGGGGCGAACGTCAACTTCGTGGAAGTGGTTGAAGATGGTGAGCAAGCCCGTGTCCGTGCACGGACCTACGAGAAGGGGGTAGAGGGCGAGACGCTGGCCTGCGGAACGGGCGCCCTCGCGTCGGCTCTGGTGGCACGACTCGCTGGTCGCATTGGTGCCGATCAGGTCGCGATTGAGATGCCGGGTGGGACACTCACTGTTGGATTCTCGCTTCCGAACGGAGAGACCTCAGCGGAGGCCGTTCGCACCCTCACACTCGAAGGCTCCGCGGAGACCGTTTATCAGGGGACCCTGGAAACGTAAGGTGGCCCCAGTAAACAGGAACGCCTCACTTCGGCAAACGAAGTGAGGCGTTCAAGTGGAGATGCCGGGAGTCGAACCCGGGTCCGAATAGACGTACAGTCCAGGCGTCTACATGCGTAGTCCGCGTATTGAGGGTCTTTGCTGAGTCGGCAGAGCCCACGGACGGGGCTTCCGAATCAACGCAGGCTGATTGGATTTCGCTGCTTCGGCTCAGCCGGAGCCTACACAGCTAGCTCATCTGAGTCGATGTCTCGGGACACGCCGATGAGCGAGCCCATCCCGAGACAGCTAGCGGACGTTATGCCGCCAGCGCGTAGGAGTAGTCGTTGGCAACTATCCAATTTCTCAACGGGTGTCACGGGCGTGTTGAGAACCACCCGGCACGCAGCCTGCCGCACCATCCATCCGTCGAAACCAAAACATCCCCAGGTATTGAAAGAACACGCTCCGCGTGAGCAGGGCGACCGGTGATATCGCTGTAGCACCGGGCAGTTCCCCGCCGCTCAGCTTTCCACGGTCTCTTCGTCGCGCTCGCGGGGGGTGCCGAGGACCACGAAGCCCTGTGCGGCCAGGGCCTCGTTGAGGTCGGGAAGGAGGGCACGACGGACTCCGCTGTTGAGGTAGGGCACCTTCGTCCGACCACCGAGTGCCGAGTAGCGCACCGGGTGGAAGTAGACGCGCACGAACCGGTCGCCGATGGGCGCTACATCCAGCGAAACCTCCGTGCGGGAGAGGCCCCAGTCGGAAACCGTGCGTGGCTCGGTCGAGACAACCGTCGGTGCATCGGCGGGCGCTTCCGTCCAGCCCGCTTCGGTCAAGGCCGACCGGATCCGCATGAACACCTCGCCCTCGTTCGAGACGTCAGAGGAGAGGGTGGCGCGGACTTCGTAGTCACGATAGAGCGGTGTGATTGACGGCGCGCAAGCCGTGAGACCAAGGCCAAGGACCAGGCAAGCGAGGGCGGCGCGGGAGCGTACCATGCAGCAAAGCGGAATGCGTTCAAGTGCAAAGTATACGCGGACGCCAGCCACCGGCCAGGGCATAAAAAAAGCCGGGCGGACACGCTCACCCAAACGTGTCCGCCCGACGTACGAGGCTGGCCCATCGGGCCATGCACACGTAGAGATGCTCGAGCTGAGTCTGGAGAAAGGAGGGATCCCAGACTTCACTGGCCCTTCTACCAAGCAACATGCCAAGCCGGAGTGGACACGAGCAGCGTCCTGAAAGGACGATTGCCAGACGCGAGGTGTGCAGTCCGCTGTACAGCGGTGTACACGAATGGGGAATACCCCTGCCGGGCGGTGAAGAGCCGCCCAAGAGCACATCGGATTGCACATCCGTCGGATCTTGTGGGGTGCGTTCCGCGTGAAGCCATTCCTCTGCGATACGCGTGGATTGTGTCCCTAGCGGCAGCATCCGTATCTTGAAGGCCCCCTCGACATCAACGATATCCATCCAGACCGGGACACTCTATGCCCTGCGGACGTAAGCGCAAGCGCCACAAGATCGCCACACACAAGCGGAAGAAGCGGCTTCGTAAGAACCGCCACAAGAAGAAGAACCGCTAGTCGGCATCCCTGATGGAGCCGTCTGGAAAGTGGTGAGAAGCTGCGTCTGTGCTCGGACGCAGCTTCTCGTGTTGCGGTCCAGCACGGCCGCATCAGGACGGCCCGTGAGTCGCGCGAACCAGAGGTGGCGCCGTATGTTGCAGAACTGGCTGCTGCCTCGCCTCTTCTTTCCTGCTTATGAGTGATTCTCGACGCACCCTCCAGGCCTCCGTGGTGGGGCTGCTCGTCGGTGGAGCCGCAGGCTTCGCCCTAGGCATTCTCATGGCGCCGGATGAGGGACGTCAGGTGCGGCAGCGCGCCGCGTACCTGCTCGACCGCTGGTCCGGTCAGTTGACCGGGCTCATCAACCGGCTCGCCGAAAACGCCGACCAGAGCGAGGCGCGCAAGACAGCCGATGCCCTCGTGGCCGATGCCCGCGAGCAGGCCCAGCAACTGCTCAGCGAGGCCGACGCCCTCATGAGCGAGGCTCGGGAGCGCCGCGGCGGCGATCCTCCACTTCGCCGCGCGTCTTGAGGCCCTCCGCGCCCCGCGCGGTTTCATCACCCACTCACCTACCGCGCGAACCATAGATGTCGGTGCGTTTCGCCATTCTGATGCCGAGCGCCGAGGGCAAAGAGCCCGGCGGCAATCCCCTCGCCCCGGACATGTTCGACTACCGCTCGTCGAACACGTTCAATTACTTCTCGGACCTCAACGCGGAGCGACGCACGCTCATCGATGCGCTCCAGCGCTACATCGCCGCCGAGGACGACCTCGAAAAGTTCTTCGGCGTCAAGGACGAGACGCTGCGCGAAGCGGTGGAGGCCAACCAGGCCATCTACAACAGCCCGCTCATGGCGGCTATCGATCGCTACGGGCCCGGCGTGATGTACCAGGCGATGGAGTTCGCCGCCCTGCCCACTGGTGCGCAACGCCGCCTGTTGGAGAACGGCGTCATCTTCTCGGGCCTTTTCGGTCTGCTTCGGCCCGACGACCTGATCCCGAACTACCGGCTCAAGATGGACGCCACCGTTGAGGAGATCGGGAAGGTCTCGCGGTACTGGCGCCCGCACCTCTCGCCTGCCCTCAACAGCCTGCTCACAGGCAAGGCGGTCTGGAACCTGCTCCCCGGGACGCACGAGGATGCGTGGGAGGACGACCAGTCCTATGCGCAGCTTTACCGGCTCAAGTTCTACAAGGAGCAGGATGGTGAGCGGAAGCCGGTCACCCACGGGGTCAAGGAACTGCGCGGCAACCTCGTCCACTTCATCGTGACCGAATTGGCCGATTCCGTGGAGGCGTTGGAGGATTGGGAAGCGCCCGGTGGCTATGAGGTTGATTACGAGGCCTCCGAGCTGGACCAGAAGGGAGGCACCATCGTGATGGTATCCAGCCCCGGGTGGGAGAAGCGCCGGAAGGCCCGGCAGAAGATGCGCGCCGAGATCGAAGCCGAGAAGCGCGCGCGCCGTGAGGCGGCAGCGGCGGACGACGACGAGTAGCGCCGTGTCGGTCGTTATCGGCATTGCGGGAGGATCCGGCTCGGGCAAGACGACCGTGCAACGGTGCATTCTGGAGCGCTTCGGGCCGGATCACATCGCACTCCTCGATCACGATGCCTACTACCGGGACCTCTCGCATCTGCCCCTGGAGGACCGTGCCCGCTTCAACTTCGACCACCCGGGCGCGCTCGAAACGGGCCTCATGGTACATCAACTCGACGACCTGTTGGCCGGGGCACCCATCGACAAGCCGACCTACGATTTTACGGAGCATCGTCGGCGGGAGGAGACTGTGCAGGTGCCGCCTCGTCCCGTCGTGATGGTCGAAGGCATCCTCGTGCTGGCGGAGCCCGAACTGCGCGCGCGGATGGACATCAAGCTCTACGTGGATGCTGCCGCTGATGTCCGCCTGATGCGCCGGATCGAACGGGACATCGCGGACCGGGGGCGGACGCTGGAGTCGGTTCTTGCGCAGTACCGCCGCACAGTCCGGCCGATGCACCTGGAGTTCGTCGAGCCTTCCAAGCGGCACGCCGACGTGATCATCCCGCGTGGCGGCAAGAACCAGGTCGCCATCGACATGGTGCTCGCGCGTGTTCAGTCGCTCTTAGCCGTGGATGCGCAGGCCCCGCTGCACGCCTGAGGCTCAAGCCGCCGACTCGGTGAGCAGGCGGATGCCATCAAGCACAAGGTGCGGCTCGACGCGGTGAATGCCCGGTAGATACCGGTCGAGCCAGGGGGCCCAGCCCCCCGTAGCGACGACGAACGGGTTGGTCTGGAGGTGCACCGCTGTGCGGTCGAGCAGGCCTTGCACCCCGTCCAGGAAAAGAGTCGAGAGTCCGGCTGCGATAGCGTCGGTTGTGGAGTCACCAACCGCATAGGGCGTATCGGGCCAGTCCACCTCGGGAAGCTGGGCGGTGCCCTGGGCGAGGGCTTGCCGAAGCAGCGCCGGGCCAGGCGCAATCGCGCCGCCGAGGTAGGTGCCATCGGCCGTAATCACCTCGGTTGTGAGGGCGGTGCCTGCGTCGAGCGCGACCACAGCACGCGCGGCTCCGTCGTCGTTTCTCCCAAACTGAAGCCACGCCGCTGCTGCCGCCGCGAGCCGATCTGCGCCCAGCGTCTCGGGCGTGCTGTAAGCGAGACGAAAGGGGAAGGAAAGGGTAGCGCTCACGATGGCAGGGGTGAACCCCAGCGTCCTCCGTGTAGCCTCCGTGAGGGCATGGGTAAGAACCGGCACGACGGAGGCCATGCCCACCGCCGTCACATCCTCTGCCCAGCGGGCGAGCACGGTGGGCCATTCCGCTGCCGGATCGCTCGGCACGTGCTCGACGCGCTGCCACGCTGTGCCGTCATGCCATCCGGCCTTGATCTGCGTGTTGCCGATGTCGAGCGCGAGAAACATGAGGGGAAGAGAAAAGAGAGAAGGTAGAGAGGGCAGGGCGGGCGCTGGAGAGCAGAAGTCCCTTTCGTTCCCACTTCTTACTTCTCACGCCCTACATCCAGCGTGACTTCGCCCGCGTGCAGGAGCCGTTCCCCATCGGGCATGCCGAGGCGGAGTGCGCCCGAGGCGTGAACGCCGAGGAGCTGACCGTGTAGCGCCGCAGGCGCGTCCGGCGCGAAGGCGATGGCAGCCTCGCAGCCTCGGCCCAGCATGCGCGCTTCGAATGCGGCGCAGACCGCTTCGCCACCGCCGTCTAGGAGCCGGTCGTAGTAGGTTTCCAGCGCGGCGAGCAGGTCAGCCAGCAAGGGGAGACGCGGCAGCGGGCGCCCTACTTCGAGGGCCAGCGAGGTCGCCTGATCAGCGATCTCAGCCGGGAAATCAGTCTGGTTGACGTTGAGGCCGAGGCCGAGCACGAATGTCGCCCCGGTGGCGTGCGTCTTGTCCTGGCCAGGCGGGGGGGTGAGGTGCCCTTCGAGAAGCAAGCCGCCGACCTTGCGCTCGCCGAGCAGCACATCGTTGGGCCACTTGAGCCGCGGTGCCAGGGAGAGTGTCTGCTCAAGCACCTCCGCTACGGCGACGCCTGCCGCCAGTGGGATGAGGCCGAGTTGATCGGGTACTAGCGTGGGACGCAGGACGAGCGAGACGAGCAGGCCCTGGCCCGGCGCATCCGTCCACTGGCGCCCGTGCCGCCCTCGCCCTGCACGCTGATGATCCGCGCCGACGAGGGCGCCTTCCGGCGCGCCCGCAGCCGCCCAGCGCAGCGCCTCCGCATTCGTCGAGTCGGTGACGGCGTGCCAGCGCACCGCGCGCCCAAAGCGGATTGTGCGAAGGAGGGGAGCGAGGTCGGGGAGGGCGGAGGGCATGAGGCGAAAGGTAGCGGTGTGCTGTGCATCGTAGCTTGGCTTGTTTCCTTCCCTGTAGGCCTGTTTGCCCCATGCGTCTCGCCACGCTGCTCTGCATGCTCCTCTTCGCCGGATGCGCGACCGAACCCACTACTGAATCTCCCAGCGCAGACCCTGAACCGGAGGCCCCCGAGGTCGAGCGGCCGAACTGGGTCGAGAACGCCGTGCTCTACGAGGTCTCCGTCCGCAGCTTCACCGAAGAGGGGACGTTCCAGGCCATCATCCCGCGCCTCGATGCCCTCAAGGCGATGAGCGTGACGACGATCTGGCTCATGCCGATCCATCCGGTGGGTGAGGCCGAGCGCAAGGGGCGGCTCGGCTCCCCCTACAGCGTGCGTGACTACCGCGCCGTGGACCCAGCCTTCGGCACGCTGGAGGATTTCCGCGCGCTCGTAGACGCTACCCACGAACGGGGCATGACGCTGATCCTCGATTGGATCGCCAACCACACGGCCCGAGACCACGCCTGGACGCAAGCGCATCCAGACTGGTACACGCAGGACGAGGCGGGCACCATCGTCCACCCCGAGGGCACGGACTGGACCGATGTGGCCGACCTCAACTACGACAACCCGGCGGTCCACGAGGCGATGGCTGCCGCGATGCAGTACTGGGTCGAGACGTTCGAGGTGGACGGCTTCCGGTGCGACGTGGCGGGTATGGTTCCGGAAGCCTTCTGGCAGGAGACCCTCTCTCAACTGCGTACCCTCAAGCCGCTCATGCTGCTCGCCGAAGGAGACGACCCCTGGCTCCACGAGGCCGGCTTCGACCTAACGTACGGCTGGAATACGTTCCACGCCCTGAAAGACGTGTGGGACGGCGCTCCCCCGGATTCGCTCTATGCCAAGCTAGAGGCCGAACAGGCCCTCTACCCGCCCGACGCGTTGCGCCTGCGCTTCATCACCAACCACGACGAGACCTCGTGGGACGAGGCCGCCGTGACGATGTATGACGGCGTGGAGGGCACCAAGGCCGCGATGGCCGTAGCGGCGACGCTGCCGGGGGTGCCCCTCCTCTACAACGGGCAGGAGGTCGCCGCGCCGCAGCGGATGAACCTCTTCGAGGACGAAAAGATTGATTGGGCGCTCAACCCCGAGCTGCGCGAGTTCTACACAGCACTCCTCGGGCTGAGTCGCAACAGCGAGGCGCTCCGCATGGGGTCGTTCAGACCGCTCAGCGCAGGAGATGATGTGATTGCCTACATACGTGAACACGAGAGCGAGCGGGTGCTCGTTGTGGTCAACCCGCGGGCGTCCGAGCAGGAGGTGGTGCTCCCCGAGGCCGCGCTCGGTACTGCGATGCAGGACGTGTTCACCGATGCCGAAGCGTCCACGGCATTCGCGCTAGCGCCCTATGGCATTCGTCTCTTCCGGGGGCTGGCCGCGCGAGCGGATTAATCCTGCACAGTGCCAACGTCGCGGAAGCGCTGCGTCAGCCGAAGACGAGTGGGTGGACTTCCTGGTACGTCCACCGTCGATTCCATGATGGCGATGCGCGGGACGAGGACGCCCTCTGCCGTGGCGCCGAGGCGGACCTGGACGCCGCTCGTTTCGTCGAACAGGACGGAGGTCGAGGCGCGGCGCATGTCCACGCTCAGGATGGTTTTGTCTTCACCGGCGAGGTGATAGCGCGCAGAGGCAATCGCTTGCTCCGTGTCCACCTCGTCGCGCAGGCGCGCTTCGACGATGCGACGGCGCCCGTCTCGCGTCGAGTCGTTCCGCATGGTGTAGCGGTACTGGTCGCGGGCGCGCGGGTCGAGGAAGGCCGGGTCGTCGGGGAGCACGCGAGGCAGCGGGTTGCGAACGGTCAACTGCTCGGCCCAGGACTCTTCGCCGGGCGCAATCGCGGCTGTGTCCGCGCGAACGACGGTTTCCTGCACGCCGTCTGCTGTAGGGCGCCGCTCGACGCGTCGGATGCTGCGGGTTAGGACCTGGCCTGCGGAGTCGAGCGTGGCGAGTTCGATCTCGGCCGTGTGCGGTGTGCGGTTGAGGCGCGCATAGGCCTCCGCGATGGTATTGTGGTTGAGCGACGCGAGGAGGGCGAAGGCGGAGTCAGCAGCCGGATCGTTCGTTTGGAAGGCGGGCTCGGTTGAATCGCCGCAGGCTGCGAGGACCAGCAGGAGAAGCAGGAGTGGGGGAAAGACGCGCATCGGCAGAGGGGCAGATCGGGGCGCTGAAGCTACGGCTGTCGGCTATCTTGCGCGCCATGTCGTCCTCCCCCTTTGCCCGCGAACGCACTGTTGCCGAAGCCGCCGCCCGCGAGGCCGGGGCGCTCATCCGCCAGCACGCCGGTCACCTCGGCGCCGAGGCCGTCCGCGCCAAGGGCACGCACGATCTGGTGACGGTCATGGATGAGGAAGCCCAGCGGCTCATCATCGCCCGCCTCCAGGAGGCCTTTCCGAACGACGCCATCCTCGCCGAAGAGGGCGCCGACGAGGCCGCGCCAGCGTCCGTCAAGGGCCGCCGCTGGATCATCGACCCCATCGATGGGACGACCAACTTCACCCACGGGGTGCCGCCGTATGCCGTCTCCATCGGCCTACAGGACGGGAGCGATCTCGTGCTTGGTGCGGTCTACGACGTGCCGCACGACGAACTCTTCTTGGCTGCGCGAGGCGAGGGTCTGACCCTCAACGGCGGCCCGGCGGGGGTCTCCACGGCTGATACGCTTGATGCGAGCCTCATCGCCACGGGCGTTCCGTTCCGCGACTACCGCTACGTGGAGGGCTACCTCGCGGCGTTCGAGCGGGTGATGCGCGGCACGCGCGGGATCCGGCGCCACGGCTCGGCAGCGATGGACTTGGCCTGGGTGGCCTGCGGGCGTTTCGACGGCTTCTTCGAGGCCGGGCTCTCGCCGTGGGATGTGGCCGCAGGCGTCCTGCTCGTGCGCGAGGGGGGCGGTCGGGTCGCGGGGCTCTCGGCCGGGGCCGATCCGGTGTTCTCCGGTGGGCTCGTGGCGAGCAACGGGCGGCTGCACGAGGCGCTCGCTGAGGCAGTGGGGCCGCTGCGCGAGGCCTATGGCGCCGTAACGATCTAGCCCAGGGATGCCCCCCATTACGAAACGCGCCGCTAAAGCCCCTCCCAGCCTACGAAGGGTTTAATTCGGCGCCCTGAGTGGCCGATACCCGAACGACAGAGGGTGCCCTGCCGGATGTCCCTGCATGCCTCGGTCCGCCCTCGCTCCACCACGGCTCTTTTCGATGCGCGATCCCGCCACCACGCCCCACGCTGCCGCGTCGGACGCCCCCGCCCAACGCCCGGTCATCCTCGTCGCTGACGATTACCCGGAGAACCGGCGCCTGCTCTACTTCTACCTGCGCGATCGCTTCGAGGTGCTACAGGCCTCCACTGCCGAGGAGGCCCTTCAACTCTTGCGCGAGCGGCCAGTCGCCCTCGCCATCCTCGACCTCAACTACTGCGACGGCATGAGCGGCATAGACGCCGTGCAGATCATACGCGAGGACCCGTCCATTGCCCACACGCGCGTGATGGCCCTCACGGCCTACGCCTATCCCGATGACCGGGGCCGGTGCCTCGAAGCGGGCTTCGACGACTACATCTCCAAGCCCGTCTTCAAGCCCGGACTGCTCAAGAAGATCGACGAGATCCTGGGTATTGCCCCCTCCGGCGACGGGGCCACCGAGAGCGCCAACGGCGTATGGATCAGCCAGAAAAACCGGGAGCGGGAGTAATCGAACGGTTCGATTACTCAGCCCAACGGGGGCGGGATGGCTAGTTTGCGCCATCCCGCCCTTTCCATTTCCGCCTCACTCGATGTCTGACTCAACGATCCCGGCCGAGGGGTTCGGCCTACTCCGTGGCAAAACGGGCGTCATCTTCGGCGCCCTGGATGAGAGCTCGCTCGCCTGGCACATCGCCGAAGCCGTCCACCGCGAGGGCGGGCGCTTCGTCCTGTCAAACGCTCCTGTCACCAAACGCTTCGGGAGCCTGGAGGGCCTCGCCGAGCGAACGAGCAGCCCCATCGTCTACGCCGATGCCACGAGCGCCGACGACCTCGGCGCGGTCTTCGCGGCCGCAACCGAGCACACCGACGGCCCGCTCGATTTCGTCGTCCACTCCATCGGGATGGGCATCAACGTGCGCAAGAAGCGCCCGTACGAGGACCTCAACTACGACTGGTACCTCAAGACGCTCGACATTTCGGCCGTCTCCCTCCACCGCGTCGTGCGCGCCGCGCTCGACGCCGGCGCCCTGGCCGATGCCGGTTCGGTGCTCGCACTCAGCTACATCGGGGCGCAGCGCACCTTCTCCGAGTACTCCGAGATGGGCGATGCGAAGGCACTGCTGGAGAGCATCGTCCGCTCGTTCGGCTACCGGCTCGGGCAGCGTGGCATCCGCATCAACGCCGTGAGCCAGAGCCCCACCCGTACGACGGCCGGGAGCGGCATCAAGGGCTTCGATGCGATGTTCGACTTCGCCGAGCAGATCGCGCCGCTCGGCAACGCCGACGCGCAGTCCTGCGCCGACTACTGCGTGACGCTCCTCAGCGACCTTTCGCGCATGGTGACAATGCAGACGCTTTACCACGATGGCGGCTTCTCAGCCATGGGCATCTCGGATGCGACCGTAGAGTTGCTGGCCGGAGCGTTGGCCTCGGAGTAGAGGATGCCACGAGAAGAGCGTAGGCAGAGAAAGGGAAGAGAGAACAGAAAGGAGAGGGGCCCAGTCCGGCCCCTGCCTCTCCTCCTGCCTATCCTTTTCCTACTCCCTCTTTGCTCTTTTCTCAGCGCATGTGGCCCCGACGAGGCCATTCCGGCTCCGACGCCCGGCGTGGACGTGCAGGCCTACGACGTGCGCCTCCGGCTCGATCCACTATCGCTCCACCTGAGCGGCCGGGCTGTTCTCACGGTTCAGCACCCCGACACGCTGGCTGCGCTGCCGCTCCTGCTCGACTGGGCGATGAATACTTCCCAGGTCCGTGTTAACGACACCGACGTGGTCATCAAGCGGCACCTGGATCACCTCCTCATTCCTCTGGCTGGTGGGGACTCGTCGGTGGTAGAGATCATCTACCAGGGCACGGCAGAGGACGGGCTCTATCGTGCAGAGGTAGACGGGCAGGTCGTTGCCTTCACCGATGGCTGGCCTGCGCGCGTCGCAGGCTGGATGCCCGCCGTCGTCACGCCGTCGGATCCGGCTCGCCTGACGTTGCAGGTCGTCGTGCCCGAAGAGTACGACGTGGTGCTCGGCGGCGAGCCCGTCATCGAAGGCACCCCGACCATGACGGGCAATTGGCGGCGCTACCGCTACACCCTTGCCGACGATGCGCCGGTCTACACCTTCGCCTTTGCCATTGCCGAGTCGTTTACCGTCGTGACGGATACGTCGGCCGGAGGCATCCCGCTGCGCCACGCGCTGCTGGAGCCTGCCAAGGCCTCGCTGCTGGATCGGACGGGGGCGGTGCTCGACACGCTCGTGGCGCTGCTCGGCCCGTATCCCTATTTCTCATACACGACGGTGCAGGTGCCGCTGGAGTATGCCGGGATGGAGAATGCCGCGGCGCCGTTCCTGCGTGCTGATCTCTACGAAGAGGCGAGCGGGCGCAATCCGGTCGAGGAGGTGAACGTCCACGAGGCCGTGCATCAATGGTTCGGAAACGATGTAGTGCCCAACGACTGGAGCGGGCTGTGGCTGGCCGAAGGCTTCGCGACGTACCTCACCACGGTGGTCTACGAGCGATTGGACGGGGCGGAGGCCGCGCGGGAGCACCGCGTCCTGATGGCACAGCTTCCAGCGCGCGAGGCCCGCCGCGCGCTCGTCCCCGAGGTCTACGACGCGCCGGAGGACCTCCTCTCGGCCACCGTCTACCAGAAGGGCGGCGCGGTGCTGCACCTGCTCCGCCTCATGCTCGGCGACGAGGTCTTCTTCCGCAGCCTTCGCCGCGTGCTGGCCGATTACGCCGACCGGCCCCTCTCCACGGTCGCTCTCCAAACTCTCCTCGAAGACGAGTCTGGCCGGGATCTCGATGGCGTATTCGATTTCTGGGTCTACGGTACCCGCATCCCGACGCTGCGCACCCAGTGGGATGCCGCGGCGCAGCGGCTGACATGGGAGGTCGAGGGCGATGAGCAGACACTCTTCGGCGTGCCGTATGAGTTGCTCGTCCGGCAGGGCGCGCGCAACGTGTACGTCCCGGCGACGGAGGGGGCGATCACGCTCGCCGGGTCCGAG
>JABDIZ010000219.1 GCA_013003465.1 Rhodothermaceae bacterium | reverse complement strand
CAATACGATCGCCGCCGTCGAGGTTCCGGCCGCCACCTTGAGCGGGAGCCGCACGAGTCCGTTGAACGCCGGGACCATGATGACGCCGCCCCCCACGCCCCCCGCCGCCGCGACGGCACCGGCTGAGGCCCCGATGCCCGACAGAAACCCGAGGTGCCGCCGCGCGCCGTCGGTCGAGAGTGTGTTTCCCCTGCCCGCCTTCTTGAGTAGCATCCGCACCACCACGACGAGGAGGATGGTGCCGAGGACGGCCTGAAAGACCGTTTTGTCGTACCACGGCTGCGTCGTCACGAACAGTGTCATGAGCGTGACGGCAACGGCCGCGAAGGACCCCGCGATGCCTGCCGTCCGCCAATCAATGGCCCCCGCCTTGTGCTGGGCGACGGTGCCCGAGAGCGAGGCGGCGCCCGTGCACAGGATGCTCGTCCCCAGCACCAGCGGCGTCAGGATCGGGTCGTCGAGGCCGAGGGCCTGGAAGTAGAAGAAGAGGACGGGCCCGAAGATGATGCCGCCGCCCACGCCCACCAGCCCCGCCACGAATCCTCCTACCGCACCGGCGATGAGCAGCAGGAGAATGGTCATACGCCGTGGGACCGATGGAAACGAACGTGGGGGTGCCGTGCACGGCGCCCCCACGGCGACGGTCCCAAGATAGGCGCGGCTCAGTTACGGGCCAGCGTGCGGTCGAGCGCGGACGGGTCGCGGAGCAGGCCGAGGGCCTCTTCGAGTTGGGCGTCGGCGCGGAGCGAGGCACGAATCTGATCGGTCTGCCCGACGTAGCGGGCCAGGATCTCTTGCCGTAGCCGCTCGCGGAGGCGTGGCGCGTGGCGCTCGAAGTCGGCTTCTTTCTCGTCAATGAGCTCGGCGCGGAGACCCTCGATCTCGTCGTCGGTGGCGTCGTAGTCCGCCGCCTCCAGATCCGCTTCGAGTTCGTCGAGGGCGCGCTCAGCGCGGGTGTTGTAGGCGAAGTCTTCGTCGGCGAGGTAGGCCTGGAAATCGTCCAGCAGGGCGTCGTCCACGGCGAAGCCGTCGGGGAGCGCGGGGTGGTCGGCGGCGTAGCGGTTGGCGTAGAGGAAGAAGGCCGCCGTGCGCACGAGCGCCTCTTCGAGTTCGCTGAACTCGCCGAGCGACATCATCACGTCGGGCTCGATGCCGTGGCCGCTCATGACGGTGCGCCCGCCCATCGTCTGGAAGGCGCGGCGGAGCGAATCCGGGATGGCGTCGGAGGTGCGGCCGGTGTCGTCGCGGCCGTAGGTGTAGGCCTGGATGCTGCGCCCGCTCGGCGTGTAGTAGCGCGCCGTCGTCATCTTGAGCGAGGTGTTGTAGGGCAGCGCACGGACGATCTGCACGAGGCCCTTGCCAAAGGTCGTCTCGCCGACGATCACGGCGCGGTCGTGGTCCTGCAACGCGCCCGCCACGATCTCGGAGGCGGAGGCACTGCTGCCGTTGACCAGCACGGCTACGGGAATGTCGAGGGCGACGGGCGTGCCGCGCGTCCGGTACGTCCGTTCCGTCTCGGCCTCGCGCCCGCGCACCGACACGATCACGGCGGCTGCGGGCAAAAACAGGCTGCTGATGCCAACCGCTTCTTCGAGCAAGCCACCGGGGTTACCGCGCAGGTCGAGGACGAAGCCCTCCAGATTCCCCTCGCTGCTCAGCCGCTCGATCGCTGCACGCACCTCATCGGCGGCGCCCTGCGTGAAGCGCTCCAGGCGCACGTAGCCGAGGCCGTCGCTCTGCTCTCCGATCCAGCCCGCGTAGGTGACGCTGTTGAGACGGATCTCGGAGCGCGTCAGCACGAAGCGGAGCAGGCCGGGCTCGCCCTCGCGCTCGATCTCCAGCTCGACGGTGGAACCCGGAGCACCGCGCAGCAGGTTGCTCACGTCTGCGGAAGAGAGTTCGTCGGTAGGCTGCCCGTCGATGGTTTTGATCACGTCGCCTGCGCGGACGCCCTGTTCGTAGCCGCTGTAGCCCTCGAAGGGCACGACGACCACGAGGTTGCCACCACGCCGGTCCACGCCGAGGCCCACACCGCCGTAGCGCCCCCGCGTGATGATGTCCATGTCCTCGTTATCCGCCTCGTCCAGGAAGACGGTGTACGGGTCGAGCGTACCGAGCATGGCGTCGATGCCCGTGCGCATGAGCGTCTCGGGGTCCACGTCGTCCACGTATCCGGCCGACAGCTCCTCGTAGAGGTTGCCGAAGATGGTGAAGTTCTTCCGGATGGCGAAGAAGTCGTCGTCCGGCTGGAAGAAGCCGGCGCCCACGACGCCGAGCAGCACACTGAAGAGAACGAGGGCGGCAAGCTGAAAACGACGGCGCATGGGCGGGGTGCTAGGTTTTTCGCAGGGGTACAATACCAACGCACGACTTCGGGTTTCCGTGCCTTTCGGCGTCACCCTGTTCTTCTTGGAATCGCGTCCGAGAAGCTGCTTCGGCCTCAACCTGTCTGGCGGCGCAGCCATGTGGTCAGGGTTTGGAGGTAGTCCTCCGACACAGGGCCACCGGAATCCGGGATGCCGGTCATCATGTCATCATGAGGTGATCTCCACCTGTGATCCGGCACATCTCTACATCTGGATTCGCCCGCGTGGCTCCTTCGATACCAACTAAACTCTCATCAACCGGAACTTACCGATCGGTTTCGCCAAAGTAGAACACCATGGGCACTGGGACTTGGGTAAGAGTTGGGAGCGGATCAAAATCCATCTCCTGATGCCACTTGGTTTGCTGGGGGTCCTGAGGCCGTTGCCCCTGATTAGGAAGGTAGGCCAAGTCAAACCATGGCTGCGTCCGATTCAATTGAGGGCAGTGTCGGCCTGCTGCACCCGAGCATGAAAACCGTGATGATGACCAAAGAGCAGAGTGTTCTCATGGCTAACCTCGGGTGGTTGAAGCTCGAATGCTGCTGGGTCTAGAAGGCGACATTAACGTCTTCCTCGCCGGGGATGAGGTAGTAGGATCGCTCGGTCTCGTCGGGGAAATGCATCACCTTGAGGACGTGCTGCTGGTCCTCGAACAACTCGAACATCATCGTATTGCGGACGTGCAGCGCCTCAACCGGGCTGGACGCGGTGAACTGGAGTGTGTACCACCACGCGGGCTCGCGGTCCATTACGTCCTCGCCGCTGCCCAGGATGGTCGGCATCAAGGTCTCCTCATTGGCCTGGAGTGTGACGTGCTCACGGAGGTAATCCATGAACACCGCATCCACCTCCGGGTTGGCGGCCATGCGAACGCGCTGGCTGCCGCGATGCAGGCTCAGCGCAAGTTCGAGGTCATCTTGGAAGAAGCGAATCCGGCAGACCATGACGGCGCCTTCCACCGCCATGTCGGTGTAGGTGACGTGCGGATCGTGCGCCTGGGAGTTAGATGCACGATCCGCATGGCCAAAGGGCTGCGCCCAGAACAGCAGGATGGATAGGAGAGCCGTCATGACGTGTCAGGAGCCGGAGGCGTCACCGAGGGGATCGGGGGGGGCCCACTCGTTGTCCGTCCGGTCGATGTCGGCGAAGGCCTCCTCGGGGTCGAGAACGACGCGGACGACGGCGCGGTCGGTGAAGAAGCCCTTGGTGAACGTCAGCTCGTTGTTGCGCCACGCGTCCACCGGGATGTCGAAGCGCTCCGTCGAGCCGTCGTCATAGGTCACGTCGAGGACGATGGGCATCACGAGGCCGCCTTCGTTCGCGACCTCGATGCGGACGTACGAGTCGCCCACGTCGTTGGTCGTCAGCGAATCGGCGGGCTGCGTGGTGACGGCCGTGAGGGCCTGGTCGTTGGCGTGCGTGGTGTAGAACCAGCCGCGCCAGAACCACCCGAGGTTCTCGCCCGACCCATCTTCCATCGAACGGAAGAAGTCGGCAGGCTGCGGGTGCTTGAACATCCATTCGGTCGAGTAGCCGCTGAAGGCGTCGTCGAAGGCCTCGCGGTCGAGGACATTCTCGCGGAGCATGTGGAGGCCAGTGGCAGGCTTGGCGTAGCCGTTGTTGCCGAACTGCATCTGGATCAGATCCGACTCGGTCATGATGGGCACCTGCTGCTCCTCGCGCATATAGTCCACGATGAGCGGGGCCGGGCCGCGGCGGCTCGGGAAGGAGCAGTCTTCGGTCTGCGTCCAGACGGTGCCGCAGTAGGTCTCGGCGTAGTCCTGCTCACCGTAGTACTGGAGGAAGGTGTTGAGGCCCTCGTCCATCCACGTCCACTGCCGCTCGTCGGTGGCAACGATCATGGGGAACCAGTTGTGACCGACCTCATGGATGGTCACGCCGATGAGCGCGCGTTCGAGGCCCTCGGAATACGTGCCATCCGGCTGAGGCCGCGCCCCACAGAAGGCGACCATCGGGTACTCCCTCCCGAAGACCGGGCCGTGCACGTTGACCGCCTTGGGGTACGGGTATTCGAAGGCCATGCGCCCGTAGGTCTTGAGCGTCTGCACGGTGGCGCGCGTCGAGACCTTGTCCCAGAGCGGCATCGCGTCGCGCGGGTAGAGCGAGTGGACATGGATGGGTTCGTCGCCGGGACGATAGCGGAAGCCCGCCGCATCCCACACGTAGGTCTTGGACGAGACCCAGGCGAAGTCGCGTACGTTCTCGGCGGTGAAGCGCCACGTCAGCATGCCCTCGTTGACGGGGCGCGTGACCGGATCCATCACCTCGTCGGCGCTAATGATGAACACCGGCTCCTCGCTCTGGTAGGCCTGCTCCAAGCGCTCCCGCTGCGTGGCCGTCAGCACCTCGTCGGGGTTCTGCAGCACGCCCGTCGCGTCCACGATGTGGTTCCACGGCACGGTGAGGCTCACGTCGTAGTTGCCGAAGTTGAGGTAGAACTCGCCGCGCCCGTAGAACTGGTCGGTCTGCCAGCCATTGACGTCGTCGTAGACGCTCATGCGGGGAAACCATTGCGCCATCTCGTAGAGCCAGCCGTCGGTGACGAGTTCCTTGGCGCCGCGCGCCCGGTCCGGAACGGGGTAGCTCCAGTCGATTTCCAGTTCCTGCCGGTCGCCCGGTTCGAGCGGCTCGGGGAGTTGGATTTTCATGACCGTGTTGTTGATGCGGTAGTCAGCATCCACCAGCCGCCCGTTCTCGACGAGTTGGACGCGGCCGAGCGTGTAGCCGCCATCAAACGGGTCGAGGCCGACAAACTGACGGAACCGCTCGCTGACCTCCTCGGGGAGGGCACCCTGCGTGTCGTAGCTGCGGCTGTGCTCGCGCGAGCGGACGTTCTGGTCGAGTTGTACCCAGAGGTAGCGGAGCGCGTCGGGCGAGTTGTTATGGTAGGTGATGCGCTCGGAGCCGCTGATCGCGTGCGTCGTGGTGTCGAGCGTGGCCTCGATGACGTAGTCCACCTGCTGCTGCCAGTAGTCGCGGCCGGGGTAGCCCGCGGCGTTGCGGTAGTCGTTGGGTGCGGGCCAGTCTTCGAGGGGCCGGAAGATGGAGCGGTTGGTCTCCGAGCCATCGTCGTGGAGCCACTGCTGGGCCTCGGCGGCACTGATGGAGCCGAGCAGGACGAGCACGCAGGCGAAGGAGACAAGGCGAATCAGGGTGTTCATGGCGTCGCGCAGGGAAGGGGACAGGAGGGGCGCTAATTCTTTAGCACCCCATGATACGACGAAATTCCGAACGGTCCAGGCCCTTTGCGTCCACCCACACGCGAGACTTCACCGGCGCACGATAGCCGACTGGTAAGCAGGCACCAGCGAAGGTCGCATACCGTAGATCAAGACGAGGCTTCACGATTCCCAGCTTGCTCTTGGGCCCCACGGGCCTTCCGTGCTCGCAGGTGACCCCCAAACACCGTAGAAGGCACCATAACGGCGAGGTAGATCCCTTTGTACCACGCGGGCTCTACGGCGACATCGAGGATGAGAGAAGCGATGATCACCAGACCCATACTCCCCGCTAGCACCAAGGCATGGGTTCGTTCACGCCGCGCTGCAATCCGCGCTGCTCCATAGCCCGCTGCGAGGGCGGACAGAAACGTGTAAGGCACACTCAAGGCGAGGATGACGGGTAAGGGCCATTCTGCAATGGGCTGCACAAACCAGAGGGTGACAAAAAGCATGTTGGTGAGTGCCAGGAGCAGATACCCCACCACGATGCTTGCCACACTACGGAAGAGAAGACCGATAGGACGCATGGGCTTCCAGCGGGTAGATGAGCACAAACACTCGACCCTACGGTCGCCTGCCTCTAAAGTGTTCTCAGGTCTTCTAAAGTCTTCTAAGGCCGTCCTTCACCGCCCAAGCATATAGACCAGTTCGACGACCACCTGGACGAGCACGACCAGAAGCAGAAATCCCAAGAGGGCGGCAATGATCAGAAACCGAAGCCCGACGCGCTGCTCCAGCAGCCCCCAAAGACCCTGTGACGAGGCTTTTTCCGCCGTGGCTTCAGCAGTCTGGAGCATGTGGTATCCATACCGCGGCACCGTCTTGATAAACCGCGGCGACTTCGGATCATCCTTCAGTGCTTTGCGCAGCGAACTCACGGCGACGGTCAATACTTCCTCATTATGCACTCCCTCGCCCCAAACGCCACGCAGGATCTCGTCTCGGGATAAATCCCGACCGGCCTGCTGCGCAAAGAAGACGAGCAAGCGCATCACTTTGTGTTCGAGCCGTCGCGATTCTTGTTCTTGAACGATTTCGTTGGAAGACGGCTTAACCAGCCATGCTCCAAGTCGAAAGTCGCGTTCTGTATCGACGTTGTCCAATTGGTGCGCCATGTCATGATGCCGCTATATCATGATCCACGTAGACATCACCCGCGAGTGCCCCAACGAAGCCCGTCCCCTCGTCCTGCGTCATCTCGACCACGAGATCCACCCTGGCGCGGAGAGGTCGGCGGACTGGAGCGTCATAGCACTTGGAGCGTGACTTCGGGGCTTCAGGTTCCATTCTACCACAGCGCTACCACTCCATTCTACACATTGAAGCGGAAGAGCAGCACATCGCCGTCGTCCACGATGTACTCTTTGCCCTCGGAGCGCATGGCTCCGGCGTCGCGGGCGGCCGCTTCGGTGCCGTACTGCTCGTAGGCTGCAAACTTGATCGTCTCGGCGCGGATGAACCCGCGCTCGAAGTCGGTGTGGATGACGCCGGCGGCCTGCGGCGCCTTGGTGCCGCGCCGGATGGTCCACGCGCGCGCCTCTTTCGGCCCGGCTGTGAAGTAGGTGATCAAGCCGAGGAGCGTGTATGCCGCGCGCACGAGCCGGGCCAGCCCGCTCTCCTCCTCGCCTGCCGACTCCAGAAACTCCGCGCGGTCTTCGAGTGGCAGGTCGGCGAGCTGCGCCTCGAACTCAGCCGAGATCACGACAACGCCCGCGCCTTCTTCGGTAGCTCGCTCGCGCACGCGTTCGACATATGCGTTGCCGCCGGGCAAATCGCCTTCGCCGACATTAGCGGCGTAGAGGACGGGCTTGGCCGTGAGCAGGAATAGGTTGGTCAGGAACGGGCGTTCGGCATCAGAAACCTCTAGCGTGCGGGCGGGCTGCCCATCGCTGAGGTGCGCGTCGAGGCGCTCCAAGAAGGCAGCTTCGGTCTTCGCGTCCTTGTCGCCGATCTTGAGTTGCTTCTGCACGCGCTCCTGCCGCCGGGCCACCGTGTCGAGGTCGCGCAGCGCGAGTTCGGTGTCGATGGTCTCGATGTCGCGAAGCGGATCGACCGAGCCTTCAACGTGGACCACGTTATCGTCCTCAAAGCAGCGGACGACATGCACAATGGCGTCCACCTCGCGGATGTGCGCGAGGAACTGGTTGCCGAGCCCTTCGCCCTTCGAGGCCCCCGCCACCAGCCCGGCGATGTCCACAAACTCGATGGTCGCCGGGATGACCTGCGCCGACTTCGCGAGTTCGGCCAACCGGTCGAGGCGCGGGTCCGGCACGGCCACCACGCCCACGTTGGGCTCGATGGTGCAGAAGGGGAAGTTCGCCGCCTGCGCGCCTG
>JABDIZ010000128.1 GCA_013003465.1 Rhodothermaceae bacterium | reverse complement strand
GAGACGGACTCGTACTCGAAGCCCGAGGGCAGCGCCTTGACCAGATCGCTGCGCAGCTCACCTGGAGCGCCCTCGGCCGCTGCCGCCAACGGGCACAGGGCGAGAGCGACGAGCATCAACGGGGCCTTCTTCATTGCAACCTCCGGTCGGTTTTGCGACGCCGTCACGGTACCACGGGGCGATCGGAACGCGCCGTCGGGCCGAGGCGGCTTGATAGGCAGACGCCTTGTAGGGCGCGAAGCGGTAGTACTTCGGGCGCGTGTCGAGCCGAAGGTGGAGCCACGATACGCCCAGCCCAGCCGTGCTGAGCCACCTGGGTTCGACGCCCAGGGTTTCGTGCACGGCCTGCGCCGCTGCCTTCCAGAGGGCGCGGACCTGACGTTTCGGTGCACCCCTCAGGAACGCGGCAAGATGTGGATAGGCCTCGTGCCGTGCAACGGGTGTCGGGACCACGAGCAGCGCATCCCCGCCGAGGTTCGGGAAGACGATCACGTCGTTGTCGGGGTGGCGTGCGAACTGATCCTCGAAGGGCTGCGGGTCGGGCTGCAGCTGCGCCAGGGACGACGACTCGATCAACACGAACTCAGCCGCATCATCGAAGTTGTGCGCCGTGAGCGGCGGATGCTCCCAGAAGAAGGCGCGGGGAGCGGCTTCGGAAAGCGTCCCGGCATACCATTTCGCGAAGTCTGCGTCGGTTTCGAGGCGACCGAAGAGATCGCGAAAGCTGAGCGGCCCTCCAGCGTCCAGGATCTGGTACCGAAGGCCCGAGGGAATCGTCTCTGTTCGTGCTTCCCACACTGGCCGCTGCCCGACGCACGGCGCTACCGCCGCGAGACCGAGCACCTGCGTGGCCCGCCCGAAGCGCCGACGTTCGATACCCGACCGTATCACGGATCGATCGGAACGAGCCGGCAGCTCGCCCGCTTCCGAGGAAACCGCCCGGTGAGTCCGTCGCCAGCCGGAGCGCGCGGCCGCCCGGCGCGCATCGCATCGATCAGGGA
>JABDIZ010000099.1 GCA_013003465.1 Rhodothermaceae bacterium | reverse complement strand
AACCACTACACGCTGGTGACGGGGCTGCGGCCTGTGCACCACGGCATCGTCGGCAACCAGTTCTACGACCCCGACGCGGCCACCGTCTTCCGTGGGGACGACCGCGCCCTGCAGGGCGAGGCCCGCTGGTGGGGCGGCGAGCCGATCTGGGTGACGGCCGAGCGGCAGGGCCGACGCGCCTTCGTGCTCTCGTGGCCCGGCAACGAAGCGCCCATCGGCGGCGTCCGCCCCTCGCGCTGGTCCGCGTTCGACGACGGCCTGTCCTACGACGCCCGCGTCGACTCCGTCCTCGCCTGGCTGCGCCTGCCGGACGACCAGCGGCCCGCCTTCGCCACGCTCTACTTCGACGGCGTCGACAACGCCGGGCATCGCTACGGGCCCGACGCGCCCGAGACGGCAGCGGCGGTGGCCGAGGTAGACCGCGCCCTCACTCGCCTCCTGCGTGACCTGGAACGACGCAGCTTTCTAGACCAGACGAACCTTGTCATCGTCTCCGATCACGGCATGACCGAAATGCGCACCGACCGCGTGGTGTTCGTAGACGACTACCTCGACCCGGATCTGCGCACCGACATCGAGCGCATCCTGTGGGACGAGCCGACAGGCGTCTGGCCTGCCCCCGGCCGCGCCGACGCCGTTTACGAAGCGCTCCGCGATGCCGAACTCCCACACGTCCGCGTCGTCCGCCGCGAGGAGACGCCCGCGCACCTTCACGTACAGGCGAGCCCCCGCGTCGCGCCGATCCTGCTGATGGGCGAGGAAGGCTGGACGATCACAACACGGGCACGCTGGGCGCAGCGCGACTATCCGGCCGAGCCGGTATGGGGCACGCACGGCTTCGACCCGCGGCTCCCCTCGATGGGTGGACTGCTCCTGGCACGCGGTCCGTCATTCCGCCGTGGCGTCGTCGTGGATCCCGTCGAGAACGTGCACGTCTATGCCCTCATGACGCATGCCCTCGGCCTCCGCCCGGCCCCCCACGATGGCGACCTCGATGCCGCCCGGGCCTTCCTGCGGCGAGGCGGACGCTGACGCCGCTACGTTTCGTTCCGGAGCTACGGCCTAGTCGGCGTTCCAGACCTCCGGCACGCGCGTGTAGTTGAGGCCGAGTATGTGCCAGCGCGGAGCCTGCCGGGCGAGGCGCACCCGGTAGTCGTCCCAGTCGAGGGTCTCGCGGGAGGACCAGCCGCGCTCGGCCACGCCGACCAGGCGCGGAAACGCCATCGCCTCCAGGTCGGCCACGGTCGCAATGGTCTCCGTCCACAGCGGGGCCTCGATACCGATGATGGCCCCGTCGGGGAGCGCGTCCAGCCACGGCGTCTCACCCCAGTCGTACGCATCACGGACGCCATTGTAACCGGCCCACGCCAGCCCGAGTGCCGTCGTGGAATCGACTTTCATGTCGAGGTAGATGCGGTCGGCGGGCGAGAGAATCAGATGGGCGCCCCCCTCCACGGCTCCGACCACGGCGTCCGCATGAGCGTGGGCCCGCGCGCGGCGCGCCGAATCGGGGTGCGTGAGGTCGTCCCAGAAGGGCCGCCAGAGTTGGAGCGTCGCGCCAGGTTGCAGGGGTACGCCCGCGATCTCATCCCATCCCACCAAACGCTTGCCGTGAGCGGCCACGAGGGCTTCAGCGCGCTGCACGAACGTGGCGTACTGCTCGTGCGAGAGCGTCTGCACCTCGTCGCCTCCGATATGGAACCATGCGCCAGGCGTCCGCGCAGCCAGTGCACCGATCACGTCGTCGAGGAAGGCGTAGGTCGCCTCCTGCTCGACGCAGAGGGCGCTGAAGCCCACCCGGATGCCGGTGTAGGGCTCGCGCGGCTCGCCGTCGCACGACAGGTCGGGGTGGGCCACGAGCGCCGCGTGGATATGGCCGGGCATGTCGATCTCGGGCACGACGGTGATGAACCGGTCGGCAGCGTAGCGAACGAGGTGCTCGTAGTCGGCCGTCGAGAGGTAGCCCCCGGGGCCACCCCCGACCTCATTCTGCGCGCCGACCGTCGTCAGGCGCGGCCAGCCGGGAATCTCGACGCGCCAGCCCTGATCGTCCGACAGGTGGAGGTGCAACCGGTTGAGCTTGTAGAGCGCCATGTGGTCGAGGTACTGCTCGATGGCGGCTACGCCGAAGAAGTGGCGGGCCACGTCGAGCATGGCGCCGCGCCAGGGGTAGCGCGGCGCGTCGAGGATGACGACGGCCGGAACGTCGAGCGGGCCGATCCGCGCGGCACTGTACTCGACCTCGGGCGGCAGGAGTTGGCGGAGCGTCTGCACCCCGTAGAAGAGCCCCGCCGCCGTCCCCGCCTCGATCCGCACCCCGGCTGGCTCCACGGTCAGCGCATAGGCTTCCGGCGCTTGCACGTCGGCGCGGTCGGTGAGCGCGAGCACGATAGCCCCGTCGCGCGGCGGTCCGGTCTCGACCAGTGGCTGAACATCGAGGCTGTCTGGGTGCCCCACGCCCACGCCCGGCCCGATCAACGCCGACAGCACCTCCCCCACACGAACCGCCTCGTCCGCACCACCGGGCACAACGATGGGCGTCCGTGACGTAACGACAAATCCACCCGACTCGGCGAAGACGGCTGAGCGCGGGGAGGGGATGAGCGCGGGCGGAGTGGCTGGGATGAGCGGCGCCTGGTGGGCCGACGCCCCCACCGAAGCGAGGACGAGGACGAACGCGAGAGCGACACTTCTCATAGGTCTGGCACGGGAGCCGTAGACAAGCGGGCTGCGCTGCCGCCTACCGCGGCGAAGCGGTTGAACGAGGCAACGTACACGCCAGCGCCCAAACGAGCCAATCCGGCGGCGCACGATCTCGCCCCAAACCTAAACCGGCCTCCGACTCCAGTGTCCTGCTCGAACAGGCGCGAACCTCGCTGCCGATCTAGGCTAGCCCTCTATTCGGCGAGCGCGCGGATCCGGTCGGGGATGCCTTCGCCCTCCACGAACTCCGTGGCCACACTCTGCTGAAGGATGCGGTCGGTGCCTGCGCCATTCAGGAACTCCAGTTCGATGTTGTTCCAGCGGCAGCCCTCGTAGTTGAGTTGCGTGTTCTGCCAGTGCTCGCAGGTGTGCCCCACGAGGGTCTTCTCGCCAAGGCGCTCATAGCCGACGGTCTCCAGGCTACTGGCCGGAGTCGTGGCGAAGGCCGTGGGTTCGGACGCCTTGACGCGGAGGCCGGTCGAATACACCTCGCCATCGGGCCGGTCCAGCAGGTGCGACTGGTCGCCGTCCCAGTAGTAGAGCTTGTGCTGTCGCTCGCTGTAGAGGGTCAGGCTGTCCTCCATGCCCACGCGGGCGCCGTAGTCCTCCACCCACATCGTGCGCGTCCCAGTCTCCTGGCCCTCCAGCGCATAGACCACCTTGAACTGCTCGACGCCGAACTGATCGGCAGCCGGGACGAACGCTTCAGCGACCTGCTCGGCCATCTCTGCGGCAGTGTCCTCGCCCTCCGTGGACGAGGCCGCGTCGGGCGCGTCCTCGCCACAGCCCGACACAATCAGTGCGACAAACGCCACCGCGGCGACCCCTTGTAAAAACGCCCGCATGCCCAGCCTCCTAAGTCTTTTATACCCGCAATATACAAGGAACATGTTCTTAGATCGTAACCCCGGCGTTGCCGTCGGCGCAACGGCCTGGCCGCCGATTGCATTGGCGTGCCGCGCTAGGCCAGCCGCTGCCCCGGATAGACCGCGACCTCGCTCCCCCACGCCACAAAGGCCGACTGCGGCGCGGCGGCGAGGACCTCTCCGAATGCCGGGCCGTACAGCGCCGCTGCCGGGCCGGTGAACCGGGCCTCATGCGCCGTCCAGATCTCCCACGGCGGATGCTCGACCTGGTACTCCAGCGTCCCGCCGTCGCGCTGGCGCGTGTAGCCCCAGTAGTGCTCGGTGATGAACGCCGCCTCGGTGCCTGGTTCCAGGCGACCGGCGGGCCCCTCCACGTCGGCGCGCATCGCGAACGGCTCGCCCTCGGCTCTCCACGTGTACTCGGCGAAGCCGCCGCGCTCCCGGTCGAGTGCCACATCGTGCGCCATGGGCACGGCGCGGTAGGGCTCGTTGTAGAGCGTCCGCGCCACGAACGCGATGGCGCGGCGCGGAACGAGCTCGCGGATGAACACGACCGCCGGACGCTCGGTGCCGTCGGGGGCCGTGCGGCGCACGTAGAAGCGGAGGTTGACCTCCTCGAACGTGCGGTGCCCCGGAATCGGCAGCCCGCGCACTTTCGTGTCGGCGAAGCGGAAGCCCACGAGGCTGACGAGAGCCTCGCCGTTCCACAGGTCCAGGCTCGTCCCCTCAGGCACGAGCGGGTCGAGGAGCGCGCGCGGACAGGCGTAGTTCAGGAAGACGAGGTGCTCCCAGCGGGCAGTCAGAAACGGACGAGGCATGACGCAGGGGGCTGGGCTCGCGGCCAAGGTACCCCCCGGGCTCAGTCACGTCCCCCGTCGTGTATCCAGCGCGCGATGAAGTCCATCGCGTCGTCTCGGAACAGCGCATGCCCGTTGTTCCGGAACAGGAGCAAGCTATAGGTCAGGCCGGTGGGCGTCAGTTCTTCCTCAATGAGGCGGGCGCTCTTGTAGACGTCCACGTTCTCGTCGCGCCCGCCGTAGAGGAACAGCACAGGGACCTCGACCTCACGCCAGTAGGGCAGCGGGTCGAAGTCGCCGAGGGTGCGGAGGAAGGCCCAGACCGAGGCGCCCGGATCCGTGGTAAACCCTTCGACCACGTCCATGCCGCCCATCCGACCGGCCTTTGCCGCAGCCAGCGCCTCGGCGTAGGCGTCCCAGCCCTCACCGGTCAGGGCGTACGTGACGCTCCGCTCGTGGATCGTCTGCACCGTTGCGAGTTCCGCCGCCGTCAGGCCTGCCCGTTCGCCCATCAGCCGGATCTCGTCGCCGATCTGCTCCAGGATGGGAACGACCGAGCCCGACACATCGATCACGAAGGCCACATCGGGCGAACGTGTCGCGGCGAGGGGGACGACGTGCCCGCCCTGGCTGAACCCGATCACACCGACGCGCGCCGAGTCCACGCTCGGATGCGCGCGCAACTGCACGACTCCGGCCAGAGCATCATCGGCTAGATCCACGAAGGAGGCCTCCTGCCAAACGCCACCCGATGCGCCCGAACCGCGCTTGTCGGGATGCAGCACCGCAATCCCCCGTGCGACGAGCGCCTCGACGTAGGCCGCCGTCCAGGGGTTGGACCGGTCGCTGCTCCCCGAGCCCTGCACAATGACGACGCCGGGGAACGGTCCCTCTCCTGCCGGGATCGACACCGTGGCCACCAGCGTCACGTCGCCGTTGGCATAGGTGACCTCCTGCTCCGTTGGGGCGGCGCGGCCGTCAGGTTGCGCCCACACGGGAGCAGCGAGCAGAAGAACGATGGGCAACAGGAGGCGAAAGGAATAGACAGGCATGCAAGCAGGCGTACAGACAGAAGGGCACCTGCAGGACACCTACCCCGCCGCTGGGGTTACATCTGGCTGGCCCGCCTGACGCAACGCGCCCGTCCTCTAGGTGAAGACGGGCGCATGGAGAGCTGCTACCGAATCATCCGATCAGGCTGGGACAGCGGGGCGGATGTTCTGGTTGAGCCGGAGACGATTCTCGGGGTCGTAGGCCTCCTTCACCTCGGCCAGCCGCTCGTAGTTCGGCCCGTAGGCGGCTCGGATGCGACCCTCCTCGTCCTCTGTGAGGAAGTTGACGTAGACGCCGCCCGTCGCGTAGGGCGTGAGCGCCTGGAAGCATTCGCGCGACCACGCGATCCCGCCTGCGTCCTCCTCGGGTGTCTCCCAGCGGCCGTGCACGTTCGCGATGAAGCGCGCATCCCGGTTGGCATAGGCCGTCTCCTCAGCGCCCACCCGTCCCATCGCGCCGCCGACCTGACCGATGAAGATCTCGGTGTGCGGCGAGGGTACACGGCGCGCATAGGCGGCGAATGTGTCGAGCGCCTCGTCGGGTAGCGCCATGAAGCTGTGCGACTTCCAGTAGTTGCGCGCGCCTGGCGTGAGCAGCGGATCGAAGGCCTGCTGCCATTCGAGGTAGACGTGCGGCCCGATCACGTCGGCGATGGGCGTGCCGAAGGCGCGGAGCGGCGCGAGGAGGCGTTCGCCTTCGGCCATATCGCCCACGTGGAAGGCGGCGAGCACGACGACATCACGCCCGTGCCAGTCCTCAGGCAAGAATGGAAGCGGCGGCGCCTTGCGCAGCACCACCCACACGGCCGTCTCGTCGGGCAGCGAGTCTACGAAGTCGCGGTAGAAGCGGAGCACGGCGTCGGCATCCTCGGCGGGGTGAACGATGAGCCCGGAGAGTACCTCCGTCCCGATGGCGTGCAACTGGAATGTGAAGGCGGTCACGATGCCGAAGTTGCCGCCGCCGCCGCGGATGGCCCAGAACAGATCCGGGTGCTCGTGCTCGCTCGCCCGGAGAAGCTGCCCATCGGGCGTCACGATGTCGACGGCGAGCAGGTTGTCGATGGTCATGCCATACTTGCGGCTGAGCCAGCCGAAGCCGCCGCCGAGGGTCAGCCCCGCGATGCCGGTGGTCGAGTTGATGCCGACGGGCGTGGCGAGCCCGAAGATCTGCGCCTCGCGGTCGAAGTCGGCCAGCGTGCAGCCGGGCTCCACGCGGGCTGTGCGGGCCACGGGGTCAACGTCAACGGCTTGCATCGGTGCGAGGTCGATCAGCAGACCGTCGTCGCAGATCGCATGGCCCGCGATGTTATGGCCGCCGCCGCGGACGGCCACCAGCAGGTCATGCTTCCGGGCGAAGCGCACGGCATGCTGCACATCGGCCGCATGGGTACAGCGAGCGATGAGGCCGGGACGGCGGTCGATCATGCCGTTCCAGATGGCCCGCGTCTCGTCGTAGGTGTCCGATTCAGGCGTCAGCACGCCGCCGCCGAGGCCACCCGCCAGGGCGGCGACTTCGGGCTCGGATAACGTTGTGGGGGATCCGTCGAGGGTCAGGAGGGAATAGATACGCATCGGTTTTCTCCGGATGGGGGTTCAAAGGAGGAGAGCTGTACGCCCTCCTCTCCCCATGACGCAGTAACCGAGACGATTCCCTAGCGACGACGACCCGGACGGCCTTTCGATCCGTTGCGCGGAGCCGAGTTGCCGTTTCTGCCGGAAGGACGCCGCGAGCCACGAGGCTTCTGCCGGGTCGTGTTGTCCGCTTCCGTCTCGACGGCCGTGGTGTGCGCGAAGCCGGGGTAGCGCTCCTTCGAGACGCGCTGGCCCGTGACCTTCTCGATGGTGCGCACGTACGCCTCCTCATCGGCGGCGACGAACGTGAGGGCCTCACCGGAGGCCTGCGCGCGGCCCGTCCGCCCGATGCGGTGGATGTAGTCCTCGGCCATGTTGGGCGTGTCGTAGTTGATCACGTGCGAGATCCCGTCCACATCAATGCCCCGCGCCGCAATGTCGGTGGCGACGAGCACCTGCACGTCGCCGCTCTTGAAATCGGCGAGGGCGCGCTGGCGCTGGTTCTGCGTCCGGTTGCCGTGGATCGCCGCCGAGGCGACGCCCTGCCGGACGAGTTGCTTGGCAATCCGGTTGGCACGGTGCTTCGTACGCGAGAACACGAGGACGCTCTCGACCGGCTCGGCGTCGAGGATGTGGAGGAGCAGGTCCGTCTTCTGATTCGGGTGGACGCGGTAGAACCGCTGCGTGACCGTCTTGGCCGGGTTCGTCCGCTCACCCACTTCGATCAGCGTCGGCTTGTACTGGATGCTGGAGGCCAACCGCTGGATGGCGGGCGGCATCGTGGCCGAGAACAGGAGCGTCTGGCGCTTGTTTGGTACGGCGGCCACGATCCGGCGCACGTCCTTGATGAAGCCCATGTCGAACATGCGGTCGGCCTCGTCAAGCACGAGCACCTCCACGCGAGAGAGGTCGAGGTCGCCCTCGCCGAGGTGGTCGAGCAGGCGCCCCGGTGTGGCAATCACGATGTCGACGCCGCGGCGGAAGGCGTTGAGCTGCTTGCCGTAGCCCACGCCGCCGAAGACGGCGGTGCTGCGGAGGCCTGTGAAGCGGCCGTAGGTGCGCACGCTCTCTTCCACCTGGAGGGCGAGTTCGCGCGTGGGCGTGACGACGAGCGCACGGACGGGCCGATGCTGGCCCTGCGGCACTGGGAGAAGCCGGTCGAGCATCGGGAGCACGAAGGCGGCCGTCTTGCCGGTGCCGGTCTGCGCGCAGCCGGTGAGATCGCCCCCCCCGAGGGCGGGTGGGATGGCCTTGGCCTGAATGGGGGTGGGGGTGGTGTAGCCCGTTTTGAGGATGCCTCGAACGAGCGGCTCGGAGAGACCGAGCGACTTAAAGGTGTTCATAACCAGGAGGTGGGAAGCGCAGCGGGACACGCTGACGCTTCAGGGGGACGAGTACGCTGACGTCCCCCGCGTTCGCGGGGGCAGGCTACCGCACCTCAGGAGGCCTGCCTGCTCGGCCCGAGGGGCAGGAGCAGCAAGCACAGCCGGACCCGGAGGAAGCCGGAGAGGTCGGTCTCGATGAGCGAGTCGAAAAGAATCCGCTACCGAGACTGAACGGAACCGGGAACGGCGGTGGCGGCGGCGCCCTAGGGCTAACCGCAGCAAGCCCCAGGATACGGCGGGTATGGCCTAGACCCGATGCGCGCGGTGTGAATATGCCGCGCGCCTGAACGGCGGGATGGGCCCCTTTTACGGCCTCCCGACCCTGACCGTCGCCGCCACGGCAAAGTGATCGGACGGTAGGCGGGCATTGTCCGTCTCCAGCACGGCTCCGATGGTCTGGTCCCCCGTGGCGAAGGCCTGCACAGCCACCGGCCCTTGGACAAACACGAAGTCGATACGCCGCTCGGGTGTTGTCCGTCCGAAGGCGTTCCACCTCGCGGCCATGCCGGCGGAGAGCGTCGCCGAGACGAGCCGGGCGTCCTGGAGCGCCGTGCCCTCGGTGAGGAGGCGGTAGACCTCGGAGTCGTCGGTGGCGTTGAAGTCGCCCGTCACGAGGACCGGCTCATCCGAGTCCTGCTCGGCGGCCCAGGCTACGAGCAGGCGGGCGCTCTCCTGCCGCGCCGTCTCGCCCACGTGGTCGAAGTGCATGTTGAGGTGTGTGAATGTCACCCCGGTCCGGCGATCTCGGAAGCGGCCCCACGTGGCGATGCGTGGGAGGGCAGCGTCCCAGCTCTGGCTACCCGGCACATCGGGCGTCTCCGAGAGCCAGAATGTCCCGTCGCCGAGCAGGTCAAGCGGTCGGCGCGGTAGAGGATGGCGCTGTACTCGCCACCGCCGTCGGCTTCGCGGCCCACGCCGATGCGCGCGAGGTGCGGGAGGCGCTCGTCCAGATCGGTCAGCATATCCGGCAGCGCCTCCTGCACGCCGACGAGGTCTGCGCCCCTCAGGAGGGCGATGGCGGCCTCGCGGCGATACGGCCACGCATCCGCGCTGTCCGACGCGATGTTGAGCCGCAGGTTGAAACTCACGACCTGCAGCGCCGCTGCTTCGTTGCGCTCCGCGTCCGAGCGCGTGGTGCCGCACGCACTGAAAACGAGCATGGCAAGCAGGAGGCACCAGCGGGGGTGAGGGTGTAGCATGGCAGCACGAGAGGCACAACCAAGCTACACTTCCCACCCTGCTCTGACGAAGGGCAACAACCCTTAGGCTAGCGCGTGATGGTGAGGGTGCGCGACTGCGTGCGCGTTCGGCCCTCGGTCGCCGCCGGCACACGGTAGACGTAGGTTCCTGCCGCCAGGTCCGTGCTGCCTACTCGCCTCCGAACAGAGGATTCCGTTCAAACCGGCGCGGGTCGTACACGGCGTCGAGGGGAATTTCTACGCCGGGATAATCCACCTCCTTGTTCGGGTACACCGGCCGCTCGTGCGAATTGATATAGGCCGAGAGGTGCTGCGCCTGCTCGTCGGTCAGCATACCAGGGACGGTCAGTGGCATGGCGTGGCGGATGAACCCGGCCAGCGTGTAGATACGCGCCGCACCCGCGCCGTCGTTCCACGACTGCGGCCCCCACAGCGGCCCCGGATGGGCCACGCCCAGGTCCATTCCCTGCCCATCGGCGCCGTGGCAGACCACGCAGTACTGCGCGAACAGTGCTTCGCCTTGGTCCACATCGAGGTCGGCAAGGGGAAGGCGCGCCTCCTCGGGAATTCGGTTCAGGCCGCGAAAGTCTGGAGCCTGCCCCACGGGCTGATCCTCCGAGAGCCACGTGATATAGGCTGAGAGAGCGAGTAATTCAGAGCTATCGTAGGGGGGCGCCGTGCCGTTCATGCTGCGCAGAAAGCAGCCCCGGATGCGATCCTCCAGGCTCACCAGCCGCCCATCGCGCGCGCGGTACAGCGGGAACAGCCCGGCGATTCCGACGAGTGGAAGCGCCTTCTCGCGCTGGCCTGCGTTGAGGTGGCAGTTGGTACACGAGAGCGCGTTGCCCACGTAGTCGGGGGCAAGCGCTGGCGTGTCGTTCATGAGGCGGAGGCCATAGCGCACCTGCTCCGCGAGCGGGTCGTCGGCCGGGAGCGTGGCCGGGTTGCGGGGCAACGAGTCGGCGAGCGCGAGGGGCGCATTGACCGGCACCAGGCGGCTCGGCGGCGGAGCCGCGACCTCGACCTCCCCGCCGCACCCCAGCACGGTGACGCCGAGGAGGCCGACGCACGCGAGGCGTATCACGGTCATAAGGGATTGCACGCTCAGCCCGCGTAGCAGTAGGAGCAGCCGTGCTGCTGCGCCTGATCGACAGCATAGACGCCCGAGGCCGCGAGGACGGCGCCGTCGAGCAGATTGGCTTCCCAGTCGGCCTTGGCTTCCTCGGGAGAGACCCCGGCCGCTTCGGCGGTGAGGCTGCTGTACACCGTCAGCGCCATCTCACAGGCCACGACGACGACGCCACGGTCGGCCATCATCTGCTCATAGGTCAGGCCCGGGCGGAGGATGATGTTCGTGCGGAAGATGTTGCGGGTGGCCGGAGCGTTCGTCTCGGGATCGGTGACCGAGAGGAATTCTCCGATCTTGTACGTGGCCCACGTCGCGTCGTTGAGCATGAGCGGCATGGCGTTGTGCCGGTACACGGCCACAGCGGTCACGTCGTCGCCGGAGAGGCCGTGCACGCGCTGGTACGAGTCGAGGTAGTTGAGGGCATAAACGGCGCCGAGGCCGTTGTTGGGCTCGACGATGTCGAAGACCTGGCGGTGCTCGCCCCGGATGCGGTCGAGCCAATCAGTGCCGGAGGTGACGAGGCGTGGGGCGGCCGGGGCCGCGCCGGGCGAGGCGGTTCGGGCGACGGCGCCGCCCGACATAAGAGCCAGCGTGCCGACACTCAGCCGCTGGAGGAACGTGCGGCGGGCCGTGGGGTGCGAGATGGGGGAGTCCATGGATATGCTCGGTTGGTGGTCGAGGGAGCGAAGCAGCGACACACCCGGGGGAACGAGCATGCCTTAAGTTTAGGGAAATGATGTGCGTAAGACAAAGTGCCACATGCATGCCGCCCCGTATTCCTCATGACGCAGCTCACCTCCTCGGTCCCAAACCCAGCACGGAAAAATCCGGCTACACCTGTGTCAGCTTCCACGTCCCGCGCCGGAACAGCGCGATGGCGAGTAGCGCCGCCGCCGTCTCGGCCACTACGATGGACCAGTACACGCCGTTGGCCCCCACGCCCCACCGCAGTGCCAGGAGGTAGGCCAGCGGAATCTCCAGCAGCCAGAAGCAGAGAAAGTTGATCTTGGTCGGCGTCAGCGTGTCGCCCGCGCCGTTGAAGGCCTGCGGCATCACCATCCCCCAGGAGAAGATGACGTAGCCGTAGGCCATGATCCGCAGCGCGTCCGCGCCGGGCTCAACGACCGCCACCTCATCGGTGAAGAGGCGCATCAGCTGTTCGTCGAGGACGATGTAGACGAGCGAGACGACGGCCAGAAACGCCATGTTGGCCCAGCCGGTGATCCAAACAGACCGCTCAGCGCGCTCGGGCTGCCCGGCGCCGAGGTTCTGCCCCACGAGCGTGGCCGCCGCGTTGGCGAGGCCCCACGACGGCAGCAGCGTGAACAGAAAGACGCGCACAGCGATGGTGTAGCCCGCCAGCGCCTCGCTCCCGAACTCGGAGACGATGCGCACGAGTCCGATCCACGATGAGGTGGCGATGATCAGCTGCCCGATGCCCCCGGCGGACGTCCGCGCCAGTTGCATCATCACGGCCCCCTGAATCCGGATCTGCGTGGTGAGCACGCGGATGTGCTTCGCCCCGCGCAGCAGCACCCACAGCTGTGTCGCCACGCCGATGCCGCGCCCGATGGTCGTCGCGACTGCCGCCCCGGTGATGCCCAGCTCCGGCAGCGGTCCCCACCCGAAGATGAGCGCTGGGTCGAGGACGATGTTGATGCCGTTGGCGATCCACAGCACACGCATCGCGATGGCCGCATCGCCCGCGCCCCGGAAGATGGCGTTGATGACAAAGAGCAGCATGATGACCACATTGCTCCCCATCATCCACTGTGTGTAGCGATAGCCGTGCTCCAGGCTCCACGCGTCGGCGCCCATCAGCGCGAGGATGTCGCGCGCGAAGAACAGGCCGATGAGCATGAACGGGATAGATGCCGCCACGGCGAGTGCAATCGCCTGCACCGCTGCATTCGCTGCAGCCTCAGGGTCCTTCTCCCCGATACGCCGCGCGACGAGTGCCGTCGTGCCCATCGCGAAGCCAATGGCAACCGCGTACATCAGCGTCATCACCGACTCGGTCAGACCCACCGTCGCGACCGCCGAGGCGCCAAGCGAGGAAACGAAGTACACGTCTACAACGGCGAAGACGGACTCCATCACCATCTCCAGCATCATGGGCACGGCGAGGAGCAGGATGGCGCGCCCGATGCTGCCCTGCGTGTAGTCGCGCGCGGTGCCGCGCACGGCATCCATCAGATCGCGCAGCAGCCCCTGCTGGAACGGCTCTGCGTCCAAGGGAGCCGTGAGACCATCCCCCTCTACTTCAACCGCCGACTCTGGTACACCCGTGCGCTCCGGTTCCGGCGCACGGGTGCTGGGTTGGTCGCCGTGATGCTCCTCGCTCGATTCCATCCAGGTAAGGTATTGACTCGGCGCAGGATAGAGCGAACCCTGTGTCAACGCTCCTTCACGGCTCTCAGTGTGCCGTCTTATCGGCCGAACCGTCGGATCAGACGGCTGAAGTGGCGCACCCTTCCGGCTTGACCACGCGCACGGTCGACGGCGGGTATGTCGCGAGGAGCCGCTCCGGGCGAATTGGGCGCGGCACGAACCCGCCCCCGCAGTTCGGGCAGACGTGATCGAGCACCGTCTCGACGCACGTCCGGCAGAACGTGCACTCGAACGAGCAGATCATCGCATCCGTAGAGGCTGGCGGCAGCGAACGGTCGCAGCACTCGCAGGATGGGCGGAGTTCAAGCATCGGCGTGGAGGCAAAGCGAAACGGGTTTATTCGATGCGCTCGATCGACGCCCCGTCGATGCTCACCGATAGGCCTGCGCGCTTGACGACGCCCTCGAACCGGATGGGATCGTCGGGACGGAGCGTATAGAGTTGCTCCTCGAAGGCGTGGTCGAAGGTGACGAGCGCCGAGGTGCGGCTGTGCTCGGGCTGTGGCCGTACGGAAACGTAGAACGCATTGGTCTGCTTGCTCACATTGCGCAGATAGCCGTCCCACACGACGCGATGCCCCGCGACCAGCGCCGTCAGGCTGTCGCGCGCGCGGAAGTTCTCGCGGAGCGCCTCGTACTGCTCGTCGTAGTCGGCGAACGAGAGGGCCGCGTCCGGCGGCGGCATGGTGGCCTCCGACTGCGCGGCGGCGGCTTCCGCATCGGCCTCTCTCACCGCCAAAGGCAAAGCTTCTTCCTCGGTCGTGGCCTGCTCGGCAGAGGCCGACACCTTCGGAGCGTCCTCGCCCCACAAACCAGAGCGGCCCACGATGAGGGCCGCCGTGATGGCGACCAGGAGCACACCGAAAACGAGGTTGCGCCGTGCGCGGTTGGGAGTGTTCATCGATACAGAGAGAAACAGCGAAGATGCCCCGAGACGAAGCACTGGGCCAGAAGTAAACACAGCCGGAGGTGCAAATGCCACCTTACCCTTCTCCATGCGTCGCCGCACGCCGTACGGGCTCACCCCAGCGTTACTCGTGGCGCATCGCGTCCACCGGGCTCAGGCGGGCGGCGCGCAGCGCGGGGTACGTCCCGAACAGCACGCCCACCAGTACCGCGATCAGCCCCACCACCACGAGCGTGCTCCAGCTGAAGGCCGCCTGGAACGGCGCCTCCGTGAACGCGCGCACGAGCGGGGCGAACGTGAATGCCGCCGCGAGACCAACCCCCAGCCCGATCAGGCTTCCGGTGCTGGACACCGCCACGGCTTCGCCCAGAAACTGCGCCACGATGTCGCCGCGCTTGGCGCCGGTCGCTTTCCGCACACCGATCTCGCGGGTCCGCTCCGATACGGCGATCAGCAGCACGTTCATCACGCCGA
>JABDIZ010000045.1 GCA_013003465.1 Rhodothermaceae bacterium | reverse complement strand
TCATCGTCCCACCCTCATCGGTCCAGGCTTGGCGGGGTCAGCAGTCGCCGAGCGGTTGGACGCGAAGTTGGATGCCGTCGGTGTCTTCGAGGAAGAGACAGTCGTCGGCGAGGCGGTAGGCGACGTCCTGCGCATCGAGGCGGGCGCGCAGCAGGAGCCATGACCGGCGCGGGAGGCTGAATCCCAGTTGGCCCACGTTGGCCGTGGTCTCACCGGGTGCTATCGCTTCGAGGAGTTCGAGCACATCGCGGTCTTCGGCGTCGGTCAGAATGGCGCGCAGCCGCGTGCCGTTGACGGGGTGCGTCTCCACTGTGCGGAGCGAGAGGCCGAGCGTCCCCACGTAGAAATTCAACGCCGCGTCGAAGTGCGCTGTGGCGACGCAGACGTGGTTGAGCCAGATGGCGGACGAGGGGCGGCGCAGGGCACGCTCAGCGAGTTGCTGAGGCGTGGTGGCGCGGCGAGGAGAGGGCAGCTGGGCCATGAAGCGAAATCGGGAGCTAGGGAAGAACGGCCGGGGTGGGATGGGGTGAGGCCGTTGGGAGTGATTCGGCGGTCTCCGAAGTCCATGCCAGCCGAAGAACCCCCTGTTCAACCCAGCGTCGCGTAATCCTGCCATCCCGCTTTGCTGACGCTGTTGAGCTGCTCGCCTCGATATGTGCACTCCGATCTCGCTTCGGGAAGCGCTTACCCCGCGGCTACCGTCCTGCGCGTCAACGCCTTGTGTGCAAAGCGAAGCGCTTCAGCCAGTCGGTCGGCATCGTCCAGCGTATTGTAGACATATGCGCTGGCGCGGAGCGAGGTGGCGGGGTGCGCCCCCGAATCCGAAAGGTGAGCGTGGAGGGGCATGGTGCAGTGGTGCCCGGCGCGGCACATCACGCCCTGCGCATCGAGGAGCACCGCGAGGTCATGCGGATGCAGCCCGTCCATTTGCAGCGCCACGATTCCGCCCTCTACGTCGCAGTCGTCGGGTGGACCGATCAAGCGGACGCCCTCAATGGCTCGGACTTGGTTCGCCGCATGCTGTCCCCAGGCGTGCTCATAGGCTGCGACGGCTTCCATGCCGTCGCGCCCGTCGTAGGTGAGGGTGTCGAGATAATCACAGGCCGCAGCGAAGCCGACGGCCCCGGCCGCGTTGGGCGTCCCGGCCTCGTAGCGGGCGAAGCCGTCGAGAAACGTCGTGCCTTCTACCGCCACACGCTCGATCATGCCGCCGCCCGTCTGGTAGACCGTCATTTGCTCCAGCAACGCGGGTCGCACCGCGAGGGCACCGATGCCGGTGGGGCCGAGCATCTTGTGCGCACTAAAGGCGAGCGCATCGCACTCGAGATCGGCTACGTCCACCGGCCGTGTGGGCACTGACTGCGCGCCGTCGAGCACGGTCACAGCGCCCACAGCTTTCGCGGCGGCAAACACCTCGCGCGCCGGGTTCTCGATGCCGAGCACGTTCGAGACGTGCGCCATCGCCACGAGCTTGGTGCGGCGTCCGATCAGCGCCAGTGTGCCGTCGAGATCGAGCGTGCCGTTGGCGCGAAGCGGGGCGAAGTGGAGCGTTGCGCCTGTGCGGCGGGCGACCTCCTGCCAGGGGATGAAGTTGGAGTGGTGTTCCTGCGGGCTGGCGATCAGTTCGTCGCCGGGCTTGAGGTGTTCCTCAGCCCAGGCCCGCGCGACGAGGTTCAAGCCCTCCGTCGTGCCACGCGTGAACACGAGGCCCTCGGGATCCGCCCCAACGAAGGCGGCCACGGTGCGGCGTGCCTGCTCGTAGAGATCCGTCGCGCGCTGGCTGAGTTCGTACACCCCCCGATGGACGGGCGCATTCTCCTCCGCATAGAACCGCGTGATTCGGTCGATGACGGCGCGTGGCTTGAGCGAGGTCGCGGCCGAGTCGAGGTAGCACGGACGCTCGTCCTGATCAAGGAGCGGGACCTCAGTAGCCGGAAGGGGAAGCATCGTCAGCATCGGGTCATCGGGGGAGTGGACCATCGGGTCATTGACGAAGGCCGATCATCCGATGATCCAATGACGCCACCTTACATAAAACCGAGCGTCAGCTTGGCCTCTTCGCTCATCATCTCCATCGAGTAGGTCGGCGTGAAGACGAGGTCGAGCGTGACGTGGTGGACGCCGTCGAGCGCATTGATCGTTTGCTCGACTTCCGCCGGTAGCGTTTCAGCCGCAGGGCAGTTGGGCGCGGTGAGCGTCATGCGCACCGTCACGTCGGCGCCGTTCTCGGTGTCCTCCACGTCCCAGCCGTAGATCAGGCCGAGGTCCCAGATGGGCACCGGGATCTCCGGGTCGTAGATCGTCTTGACGACCTGGACCATCTGCTCTTCAAGGGGCGAGAAATCCTGATCGCGGCCGTCAATGAGGAAGTCACGGGTCATGGTGTCAGCGCCGAGCGGATAGGGAAGCGACGACGCGAGAAGGGGATCAGAGGATTGAGCCATCGGAGGATCGGATCAGCGGGTCATGGGGAGATCGGTGAACCGATCATTCAATCTCCCGATCCCCCGCTACTTGAGGCGCTCTTCGATGCGGGCGTCGAGCCAGGTGCGGACGGCTTCCGACTTGACCTGCTCCACCACATCGTGGGCGAAAGCATAGAGCAGCATAGCGCGGGCGTCCTCGAAGGAGATGCCGCGCGCGCGGCAGTAGAACAGCGCCTCGGGTTCGATCGCGCCGGTCGTGGAGCCGTGTGAGCACTTCACGTCGTCGGCGTAGATCTCCAACTCGGGCTTCGAGAAATGGCGCGCGTCGTCGCTCAGGACGACGCCCTGGCTCTGCTGGTACGCGTT
This sequence comes from Rhodothermaceae bacterium, assembly GCA_013003465.1. Taxonomy (GTDB): domain Bacteria; phylum Bacteroidota; class Rhodothermia; order Rhodothermales; family Rubricoccaceae; genus JABDIZ01. Next base: position 305 of record JABDIZ010000045.1, on the reverse strand, counting down.
GGTCTGCTGCGCGGCCTGCCGGACGAACACCTTGCCGTTGAAGACGCCTGTCGCCTGGTCGTAGAGGATGCCCTTGTAGAGTTCGCTCGAGTTGCAGCCGGGCTGGGTGTGGTCCACGAGCGTGTGGCTGTCCACGTGCTGCTGCCCCGTTGCGATGTAGAGGCCATTGAGATTCGATTCGCAGCCTTCCCCGTCCGGGTTGATCGTCAGGTCGTTGCGCACAAGCCCGGACGCGAACGTGAACGTGGCTGTCGAGAAGACCGAGCCGCGTTCCTGGTGGACCTGCGTATTGGTCACCTGGTGCG
>JABDIZ010000008.1 GCA_013003465.1 Rhodothermaceae bacterium | reverse complement strand
CGCGAGCGCCTCGCGATGGTGGGGGGGAGGCGCGGGGGGTACAGGCGATGCCGCTTGCCCGTGAATCTCGCGTGCAGGCTCCCGCGCGCGCATCAGAAAGCGGCCAGTCGCTGCCTACGGACTCCGGCGTGGCGCTACGGGGTCGTTTCGTAGATTCGGTAGCGCTTCGTCACGACGCCGCCCGCCGTCTCGATCGGGGCGCGCATCGCGTCGTTGTCTTCGAGAATCCAACTGGCTTCGGCCCCGTGGATGCCGTGCGTGCGTGCTTGCTCCATGGCGTGCATGAAGAACGCTTCGTTGATCGCGTTGCCGCGCGCCTCGGGCACGATGCCGAGCAGGACACAGCGCGCATGCTTGACGCGCTTCAGACGAAACAGGAGCTTGGCCCACAGGGTGGGGAAGAGCCGCCCGCGCCCCCCGGCCAAGAGACGGTTCAGATCGCGAATGAAGATCGAGAAGCCCACAGGCGCACCGTCGCGCAGGGCGACGGCGGAGAGCTCGGGGGAGACGAGCATCTTCAAGTCCTTGGCTGCGTGCTCGAACTCCGCGTCCGTGGCGGGCACGAAGCCCCAGTTGCGTTCCCAACAACGGTTGTAGAGGTCGCGCAGCAACGGGACCTCGTTCTCGAAGCGAGCGAAGTCGAGCGGTCGCAGCGTGATGTTCGAACGCGCCAAGCGACGCGTGACGACCCGTCGGAAGCGCTCGGGAACCTCGTTGCGGCTGGAGATCCAGTACGCAAGCAGATCCTTGGCACCGACGAGGCCGCTCTGCGTCAGCAAGTCGTCGTAGTCGGGACGGTTGTAGGGCATCAGCAGGAAGGGCGGTTCGTCGTAGCCATCCACGAGGACGCCGCACATGTCGTTGGTCGAGTAGCTCACCGGGCCGCGCATGGGGCCAAGGCCGCGGGCTGTGGTCCAGGCGGCGGCCGCCTCGACCAGCCCGCGGGCGGCGGCCGCGTCCGGCTCGACGTCGAAGAAGCCGAAGAAGCCGACGCGGTCCTCGTGCACCTCGTTGTGCAGGCGGTTCTCGATCGCAGCGATGCGACCCACCACGCGCGTGCCGCGGCGGGCTAGGTAATGTTGGACCTCGGCGTGCTCGAAGAACGGGTTCTTCGCGCGGTCCATCAGATCCCGCTCGGCCATGCGCAGCGGCGGAACCCACGTGGGGTGTCCGCGGTACAGGCGGTAGGGCAGGTCGATGAACGCCTTGCGATCGTGTGCGCCGTCTTCGGGTTGGATGCTCAGCGCGTCGCTGCCGTGCTCCGCAGCCATGGGGACGCCATCAACCGAGGATGCCGAGCTTCTCGCTGACCGCCTTGAAGGCCGCGAGGATGACATCGAGATCCTCTTCGGTGTGCGTGGCCATGTACGAGGTGCGCAGCAGGCTCATACCGGGGGGCGCGGCAGGGGGCAGCACCGGATTGACGAAGACGCCTTGCTCGAAGAGCAGCTTGTTGAACTCGAGTGTGGTGGTGTCGTCGCCGATGACGACGGAGAGGATCGGACCGCCGCCGTCGATGACGTCGAACCCGAGCGCCTCGAGGCCCGCCTTCATGCGATTGACGTTCTTCCACAGCCGCTCGCGCCGCTCGGGCTCGCGTTCGATGATGTCCAGCGAGGCGAGCACCGTCGCCACGCTGGCCGGCGTGACGCTGGCCGAGAAGATCACCGACCGGCTCGTGTGCCGGATGTAGTCGATGACGGTCTTCGGGCCGGCGACGAAGCCTCCGAGGCAGGCGAACGACTTCGAGAAGGTGCCGATGACGAGGTCCACGTCGTCGGAGAGTCCAAAGTGCTCCGGCGTACCGCTGCCGGTGGCCCCCAACACGCCGACGGCGTGCGCGTCATCGACCATGAGGCGTGCTTCGTGGCGCTTGGCCTGGGCGACGAGCTCCGGCACGCGGGCGAGGTCGCCCAGCATGGAGAACACGCCGTCGGTGATGATGAGGCGCCCACCCTCGGGGCCGACCTCGGTCGTTTCCAGGAGGCGGGCGAGATCGTCGATGTCGTTGTGGCGGTACTTCAGGTGGCGCGCGAACGCCAGACGCGCACCGTCGATGATCGATGCGTGGTTGTCGCGATCGCCGAAGATGACGTCGTTCTTGCCGGCGAGCGTGGCGATGGCGCCGACGTTGGTCTGGTAACCGGTGCCCGAGGTGATGCACGCCTCCTTGTTCAGGAAGCGGGCCAGTCGCTCCTCCATCTCTTCGTGGATGGAGAGCGTGCCGTTGAGGAAGCGCGACCCCGTGCACCCCGTGCCGAACCGGTCGATGGCCTCGCGCGCGGCTGCCATCACGTGGGGATGGTGGGTGAGGCCGAGATAGTTGTTCGACCCGGCCATCACGAGCTCACGCCCGTCGATCTCTACGCGGGTGCCCCCGGACGATTCCCGGATGGGTCGGAACCAGCCGTAGAGGCCCGCGTCTATCAGGTCATTGGCCCGCCTGTATCGGTAGGCCTTGTTGAACAGATCCAAAGCGGTTTCCTCGCCGGCCCGGTCACCGGCAACCGTGTGTGTCGCTCCAGAGCTGGGCGCTCTGAGGCCGCCCCATCCTAGGGCTGCCCAGGGACCCGTCAACAGGACCACCCTCCCCGCCGTGGGGGCCGCCGGGAGCGGCACGGCTATGCTTGCGCGCCCCATGCGTGCACTCGTCACAGGTGGCCACGGCTTCATCGGCTCGCACCTCGTCCGCCTCCTGATGGAGCGCGGCGCGGAGGTTCGCTGCCTCTATCGACGCCCCGGGCGGCCTGCGGCCCTGGCGGGCCTCGATGTCGAGGTCGTGCCCGGGGACATCCGACGGTCGGAGGGTCTCGACCGGGCGCTCCGGGGAGTGGACGAGGTCTACCACCTGGCCGGGCTGACCAGCAGCCTGCACCGGGCCGCCATGGAC
>JABDIZ010000408.1 GCA_013003465.1 Rhodothermaceae bacterium | reverse complement strand
GTCGGGCATCCGCTGGGGGCCGGAGCCGAAGTAGATGAAGTTGTCCCAGTAGAACGACGTCAGGAGGAACGTCGTCGGCACGCCGCGCTCGGTGAAGGCGCGGTCGGACGCGCCCTTGGCGTCGAAGTGCGGCACCTTGTAGTGCTCCATGAGCGTCGGCATCCGGTCGTCGTCGAGCGGAACCCAGCGGCGGGTGTCTTCGAGCGTGGACCAGACGACGTGCCGGAGGCCTTCGGCCTTCGCGGCCTCGGCCATGTTGGCCGCCTGCGCCTGCTCTTTCTCGGGCGAGAAATGCTCCCAGAAGTTGGTCACGCAGAAGGCGCCGTACGCCTCGCGGAAGGCCGCCTCCAGGCTGCCGAGGTCGTCGAGGTCGGCCTGAACCACCTCGGCGCCGCGGTCGGCGAGCGCACGGGCCGCGTCCGAGTCGGGGTTGCGCGTGAGCGCGCGGAGGCGAAAGCCGCTGTCAGGATCGTCGAGGATGGCGCGAGCGAGGCCGCCGCCCTGGGCACCGGTGGCGCCGACAACGGCTATGATCTTGGAATCAGACATGGCGGGATGGGGTTAGTTGTTACGACGGATACACCATCATCTACCCGAGGCGAGCCCCACAGTTCTACTGCACGCACTATTTATTTGTAGGCGATAGCGACGCTCGTCGGTCCGGCGAGCGGGAGCTTTTCGAAGCGCGTGAACCCGGCCTCGCGGCACCAGCCCTGGAAGTCGGCGAAGGTGTAGTCGAAGGCGTCGCCGAACTCGATGAGCATGTTGAGCGACATCAGCAGGCCGAAGGCGTTCTCCCGGCGTGCATCGTCGATCAGGTTCTCAACAGCGAGCAAGGCGCCGCCTTCGGGGAGCGCCGCGTACGCCTTGCCGATGAGCATCTTCTTCTTCTCCAGGTTCCAGTCGTGGAGGATATTGCCCATCGTGACCACGTCGGCGGGCGGCAGGTCGTCCTCGAAGAAGTCGCCCGAAACCACGGTGATGTGGTCGTCCATACCGACGGATTCGATGTGCCGCTCGGCGAGCGGGGCAACGGGCGGGAGGTCGAACGTGGTGAAGCGCAGGTGGGGGTGCCGCTGCCCCACGATCACCGACATCAGCCCGAGCGCGCCGCCCACGTCTGTCATCGTCTGGTAGCGCGAGAAGTCAAAGCGCTCGGCGAGCATCTGGAAGTTGGCGGCCTGGAAGCCGGTCATCGCTTCGAGGAACTGGCCGAGGCGGGCCTCCTCGGCGTAGAGTTCTTCAAACATCGGTTTGCCGTGGTGCTTTATCTCGTTCTGCGGCTCGCCTGTACGGAGCGCTTCACCGAGTCCGTTCCAGAACCCGAAGAGGCGAGCGTTGAGCATCTCCGGCATCCCGCCGATGTAGCTCGGGCTGTTCTTGTCCAAGAAGGCCGCGGTCGCAGGCGTGTTGCGGTACCGGCCCTCCGCGCCGTCGCCGTCGCGTTCGAGGAAGCCGAGCGCAACGAGGGCGTCGAAGAAGTCGAACCGCCCGCGCGGGTGGATGCCGAGCGCCCCGCCGAGGGCGTTGGCCGTCATGGCGCCGCTGCCGAGCGTCGAGAAAAGGTCGAACTCGACGGCGGTGAGGAGGACCTTTGAGGCCCAGAAGGCCGTCGCGGTCTGCATGATGTGGTCGGGCGTAGGGGCAGTCGGGCGGTCGCTGGCGGCATCCTCGACTGAAGAGGGAGTCGCGTCATTCATGAGCTTGTGTATGCGTTGAGCGGGAGGTTGCATGCCGGGATAATAACGGTCGTGATCGAACCGCACACGAGACCATGTCCACGGGTGCGCTGCGGCGCCGGGAGCACCGTTGCCTGCCCCGCTCTGCACCGGTGGCCGGGCGATCTAGAACGCGAAGGTGTACGTGTACTTGGCCAGGATGGCGCGCGGGCTCGTGAACGGGCGGGCGACACGCTGAGCCGGTCCGTGTTGAAGCCCTCGTTGAACACGTGGCTTATACACAAGTCGGCCTACTGGAATGCAGCGGATGGTCGTGGAGACAGGAGGACGGTGCCAGCCTCCTGATTTGTAGCATCGTTGCATTGCGACGTAGCATGGGGTGGTGGCCTTAGCCTCGCTCATGCGCTTCGCCGTTCTCCTTACTCTAGCCCTTGTCGCCACGTCGGCGCGGGGCCAGTCGAGCCCCCCGTTCGTATTCGACCGCCTCCACAGCGCTGACGGGCTTTCTCACAACACGGTGCAGACCATCCATCAGGACCGCGATGGCTTCATGTGGTTTGGCACACTGGATGGCCTGAATCGCTACGATGGGTACGAGTTTATTGTCTACCGGCACCACCCGGCCGACTCTACCTCCCTCTCCAGTAGCATCATCCGATCCCTTCACGAGGACGAGGATGGTACGCTCTGGGTCGGGACGCAAGCGGGCCTGTGTCGAATGAGCTATGGGGAGACGGCGTTCGCATGCTTCACCCTTCGGCCCGGCTCCCCCTCTGGCAGTGGAAACATTTTCGCTATGGAGCGGGACTCGACTGGCACCCTGTGGATTGGGTCGGCAGACGGACTGCACCGCTTCGATGAGCCACGCCACGCGTTCGATGCAATTCAGGCGATGCAGGGACACTCCGTTGTAGCGCTTCGTGTACGGCCGGATGGCCTCTGGGTGCTGGCGACGGCCCGCGACACATCGGCGGCGCAAACCTTGACCCACATCGACCTGTCGTCCCACCGCGTAACCCAATCGTGGGAGGTCGCCCCGGAATGGGGCTTGACCCATTCGTTCACCTTCGACCAGGAAGGGGCAATCTGGCTCAACGCCCTCGGCCCGGCGATCCGGGACGGCGACGTCCTGCGGCCTGCGAACCCAGGAGACTACGAACCCGCCTATGCCGCCCTAACCCGAAGCAATGGGATTGTCTTGCTGGCTTCGGTTTCGGGGCGAGGCCTGCTGGTGTGCCGTGCCTCGGTAGGCTGTATTGCCAACATCGTGGACGCCGAACGCAAGACGTGGTTAAACAACTTCGTCCGATCGATTTATGAGGATCGCTCGGGAGCCGTGTGGGTGGGTACGTATGGCGGCGTATACCGGCACGACCCGTATCGGAAGCCGTTCACTGTGCTGAAGCACGATGTCACCGACCCAACGACGCTGAGCAGCGACGCCATCTCGGCCGTTGTCCGCCCGCCCGGAAGCGCCTACGTCTGGACGGGGTCGTTTGATGGGGGCCTCAACCGGGTAGACCCGACAACCGGCGAGGTGATGCGGTATGAGCATGCGAGGTCGAATCCGGCGGGCATCCCTCCCGGCGCGGTATGGGACCTTCATGTCGACCAGCACGGTGCGATCTGGCTCGCGGGCGACTTCGGCCTCGTGCGCTTCGATCCGCGCAGGGAGCGGTTTGAGCGGCACGAGGCCGTTCGCTCTGCGCTGCAGCGCAACGGCATGATCACCATCGAGGAGGAAGCAGACGGCACGCTCTGGGTCGGGGCGTTTGGAGGACTAGCCCGGTATGATCCGCGACGCGGCGTAGCGACGGCCTATCCGGTTGCAGACGACCACACCGGCCCAAGTCTCGCGAGCATCACGGCGATGCATCTCGACGGCAAAACCCTGTGGCTAGGCGGCGATGGTGGCGAAGTCAACAGCCTGGATCTCGAGACAGGCCGCTTCGAACACCTTCAGCCTACCGCAACATCTGGGGAGGTTCAGACCAGCGAAACCGTCTATGATCTGGCCTCCGGCGAAGACGGGCGGATGATGATGGGCACCGGCGCCGGGCTATTCGTGTACGACCAACGATCGGGACACTTTCAGCACATCACGCCCGCCGACGGACTGCCGGGCTCCGTGGTGTATACGATCCAGATAGACCGGTCAGGGCAGGTCTGGCTAGGCACGAACCGAGGCCTTGCGGTGTTCGATGGGGATTCGACCATCGTCCGCACTTATGACCTCGCCGACGGAATCGGGAGCATGGAGTTTAACCGCCATGCGCGGTTCATGGATGGGGACGGCATCATCTACCTGGGCGGCGGCGAAGGGCTGACGTGGTTCGACCCCTCCCGCATCCGCGACAACCCTGTTC
>JABDIZ010000385.1 GCA_013003465.1 Rhodothermaceae bacterium | reverse complement strand
GCGGATGGTTCAGTCCATCAAGGGGCTGACGCGGCTGGAGGGGGAGGACTGGCTCGCTGTGACGCCCATCGCTGGGTCGTTTGTCTCGGCTGGCTCGCTGCTCATGGATGTCTGAGGAATCGTCATGCCCGTCGCTTCTAACTCCCGCTATGCCCAGGCCGCGCGCTACGACGCGCCGGACGCTCAGGGGCGGATGCAAGCCGCTGTCGGGCTGCGCCTGGCTGCGCCACCGCCGCTCTCGCCTGAGGAACTCGGCTTGCAGCGCCGCCACCTGCTCACCGGGCGCGAAGACCTGCCTGCCCTCGCCGTCCGCTACGTCGGCGACCCGTCGGCATGGTGGCGCATCGCCGACATGAACCCGCGCGTGTTTCCGCTGGATTTCGACACAGGCAGCATCCTCGTCATCCCTTCCACCGCCGACGCAGGCCGTGTCGAGCGCTCCCGCACGCTCTGATCTGATCGGATTTCATGCCAGATCCGCACGCTCCATACCTCAGCGTCCGCACGCAGGATCAGGATCTTGCGCTCGATGTGTCCGCCGTGCTCATCGAGGATGGCGACCGCCTGATTGATAAGGCTACGCTCGTCGTTCCCGATCCGCATCGGCCCTACACCGACTTTGTACGCGAGGGCTGGTCCTTGCAGATCGACCTCGGCTGGACCGGGTTGCACGCCGTCGTCTTCGACGGGACGGTGACGCGCGTGCGTGGCTATGCCGGACCGAACGGGCAGCGCTACGTGACGCTCATCGCGTTCGACCTCTCGTACCAGATGAACCGCGAGGCGCGCTCGGTGAACCACGTGGGTACACTTAGCGCCATCGTGCAGGCTGTGGTGACGGCGTACGCGTTGCCCATCGGGGCGGTGACGGTAACCGAGGACCCCGAGTTTACCGAGGCGGCGCCGTTGCGTCAGAGCGCGGAGACGGACTGGCTTTTCCTCCAGCGCATTGCGCGCGAGCAGGGCGCCTACGCCTTCGTCGAATACAACGAGGACGCCTCGAAGTTTTACTTCGTCTCGGCGCAGACGCTCACCGGCACCGAGCCCATCGGCGAACTCGACTACCGCAACGGCAACGGCTCGCTTCTCGCCTTCAGCTACAAGCGCGCTGCCGCCCAGGCCACGCCGCAGCGCCATGTCACGATCATCGATCCCGTATCGGGCGAGATGCTGACCGCCGCTGGGGCTCCTGCCCTGCCCGATCCGCCGGTGGCCGCCGACACGGCACAGGCCGATCTCCTCGGCCGGGGAGGTTCGGATCTGCCCGCGCGTTACCAGGCTGCCGGGGAACTGGCGGCCAGCCAGTCCGGCAACCCAGCCGACCAACGCCCGATCACAACGCTGACCGGCGTGCCCTCCGACCCCGCGCTGCGCAGCCGCGCCAAGCGCGCCGACCCCACCCGCACGCAGGGATGGTACGGCACGGGCGTCGCTCCGGGGATGCCGCTGCTCCGCGCCAAGTCCATGCTCACCCTCGGCGGCATCGGCGCCTGGGCCGACGGGCCGTGGTACGTCGAGCAGGCTCGCCATGTCGTCCGGGGCGCCTCCTACCTCACGCAGTTTGTGGTGACCCGCTAGTCCTATGCTGCACCCTGATCTCCAACGCCACGCCGGAAAGTTCTACGGCAAGTACAGCGGCGAAGTGACCGACATTGCCGACGAGGAGCAACTCGGGCGGATCACCGTGCGCGTCCCACCCGTGTTCGGGCCGGAACTGACGGTGCGGGCACGCCCGTGCTTCCCCACCGGGCACTTCTTCGTGCCGCCGGTCGGGGCGAAGGTGTGGGTGGAGTTCGAGGCGGGCGATCCGAACTACGCGCTGTGGGTCGGGATGTGGTACCCCTCGGGCACCGTGCCTGCCGAGGCCCAGCAGGACCCGCCGGTCAACCGGGTCATCCAGACGCCGTCCGGGCACACGGTCGAGTTTCTGGACGAGGAGGGGGAGGAGAAGGTCGTGATTCGCCACAAGGAGAACGCCTTTCTCGCCATCGACAAGGACGGCGGCGTGCTGATCTCGAACAACAAGGGCTCGCACCTCTTCCTCAACGCGACCGACGAAGAGACCACGCTCGTTGAGCAACACGGCAACTTTCTGCGCCTGACCGCCGATGGCGTGTCCCTCGTCAACAACGAGGGGGCGGCCACGCTCCAACTCACGGGGGACACGGCCCGCTTGATCGCAACGAACATCGTGCTGGAAGGCACGAGCGTCGCGTTGGGCAAGGACGCGATGGAGCCTGCTGTGCTCGGACAGACGTTCTCGCAGCTCTGGAATGCCTTCGTGTTCCACACACACGCTACAGGCGTCGGGCCGTCGGGGCCGCCGATCCCGCCTGCTGTTCCGCCGCTCGGTCCGGGTACCGGGCTGACCAGTTCCGTCGTCATCAAGTAGCTGTTATGAGCGCCTGCAGTTTCCCTGCTCTTCCGTCTCTCGCGGTGCCGCTCCCGGCGATTCCGGGGCTGCCTGCCATCCCGGCGTTGCCCGCGATGCCGGAACTGCCCTCGCTGCCCGACCTCCCGGCGGTGCTGCCGTTGCCCTCGCTCGCCATTCCCTTGCCAGCGATTCCGGGGCTACCTGCCATCCCGGCGCTGCCCGCTCTACCTGAACTCCCCGCCATCCCTGCCTGTCCGCTCGACTGACTCATGGCCCTCGACCGCAATACACTCCGCGATGACCTGCTCGCCGCCTTCGAAGCGGCGAAGGAGGAGGAGTGGGGCGCAGAAGAGGTCGCCGGTGCCCTCGCCGATGCCATCGATGCCTACGTGCGCGGCGGGCGCGTCAGCGGCCTCCAGACTTCTGTCTCGCTCGACACGGTCAACGGCAACCCGGCGACGGGAGCCGGGACCGGCACCCAAACCGGCTCCATTGCCCTCCAGTAATTGCTATGGCTGACCAGATCCGCGGTATTGCCTTCCCGTTTCGCATCGACCCCGCCACCGGGGGCGTAGCGACGGAGAGCGAATTCAACAAGCTCCGCCAGAACGTACGGGTGCTCCTGGGCACGCGTCTGGGCGAGCGGCCCATGCTCCCGGACTACGGAACGCCCCTGGCGGGGCTCGTGCATGATCCCAACGATGCCGTGCTCGTTGACCTCGCCCAACGCCAGGCGGTTCAGGCTGTGCTCCGCTGGGAGCCGCGCCTCCTCGTAACGGGGGTGCAGCCTCGGAAGTTCGAGGGCGAACTCCATCTCCACCTCTCCTACGTCCTGACCGGGCTCCCAGCAGCCGGGGCGGACCAGATCATACCGCTCCGCTGACCTTGCCTGCAGTGCCATGACGACGCTTCCGGTCATCGACTACACCGACAAGGACTACGCTTCGCTGCGCCGTGCGCTGCTGGAGCAGGCCCGTCTCCGTCTGCCGGAGTGGACGGACCAATCGTCCAACGATTCGGGTGCGCTGCTGGTGGATCTGTTCGCCTACATGGGCGACATCGTCCTGTACTATCAGGACCGCCTAGCGAACGAGGCGTTTTTGCCGACGGCCATTGAGCGGCGCAGCGTGATGCATCACCTCCGGCTCATCGGCTACGAGCTGGGCGGAGCCGTGGCGGCGGCAGCGGACCTGACGCTCACCTTCGAGGCGCCAGAGCCCGGCGATCCAACGGCCGTGACTGTACCGCAGGGCGCGGTCTTCTCCGCCACGGCTGCCGACGGCACACCGCTCACGTTTGAGTACCTCGGCCCCGATGTATTGATCGACCTCGAACCGGCGGGGGGGCAGGTGACCGAGAACGCGGACGGCGAGCGTATATATGCCGGGCTACCGGTTCGGCACAGCCGCCTGGTCAGCGCCGAGATCCTCGGTTCGTCTACAGGCGAACCCAACCAGCGCTTCCGGCTGGCACAGCGCCCCCTCATTCCAGGGAGCCTTGTGCTCCGCGTGCGCGAGGGCGCGACGTGGATTACCTGGGAGCAGCGCGAAACCTTGCTCTATCATCACGATGCCGAAGGACGCGTGCTCCTTTCGGGGCCAGAAGACCGCGCCTACGTCGTACAGGTTGACGAACTGGGAGAGGCCTGGGCGGTCTCTGGCGACGGAGTGTATGGGCGCCGCTTTCCTATCGGGGCGAGCAACCTGGAGGCGACGTACCGTGTCGGTGGGGGTATCATCGGGAATGTGCCCGTGGACACCATCACCCGTGCCGAGACGGCACTCCCCGGGTTGCTGCGTGTCACCAATCCGCAGGCGGCGGCGGGCGGGCGCGACGCCGAGTCGATGGAGCACGCGGTGCGCTTCGGGCCGCTCTCGTTCCGGGCGCAACGCCGCGCCGTGACGGCCGGGGATTACGTGGCGCTCACCCACGCCGCCGGAGGCGTGGCGAAGGTGCGGGCGCGCAGCCAGGGGCCGCACCGCATCGACCTGTACGTCGCGCCGGAGGGAGATACCTGCCGTCCCGTTCCCGACGACCTCCGCACCCGCCTCATCGCGTACTTCGAAGACAAGCGCATGGCCGGGACCATCGTCTACATCCACGACGCCCTGTGCATCGGAGTGGACATCAGCCTGGAAGTCGTAGCGGCCCACCATTACGACCCCGAGGACGTGCGGCAGCGCGCCGAGGCGGCCGTGCGCGATCTGCTCCACTTCGCGCGCGTCACGTTCGCGCAGCCCGTCTACCTCAGCAAGATCTACGAGGCCGTAGAGGCTCTCGAAGGTGTTTTCGCCGCGACCGTCACGCGCTTCCGTCGCGCCGACGGCCCCGCCGATGAGGTGCAGGCCGTGCTGGACGAGTTTGGTGCAGTAACCGTGGATGACCTGCCCGAAGTCGTTCGGCGCGCGTTGCAGGTAGAGGTGGTTGCTGAGGGGCGCATCGAACTGGCCGATTTCGAGATCCCGGCGCTGGGCGTGCTTCAGATCACCATCCGGGAGGAGGTCACGCCATGAGGATGCATGCCTTCCTCGCAGAGGCCGATCTCATCGGTCGCCGCATTCGGCTGGCGTGGACGTTCACGTTCGCCGAGGGCGAGACGCTCGCGGCTGTGCCCGCCGTCCGCATCCGCCGCAAGGAGCGCGACTTCCAGTTCGTGCCCCCGGAACCCGGCCAGCCCGACCCCTTCGGGGTGTACGACTCGACCGCCTTCCCGCCTGCCGGGAGCACCCTCAGCGCCGTGGCACCCGACGAGTGGCACGAAGAGACCGACCGGGTGGTGCGCCTCGTTGAGACGGCGAGTCAGCCCGTGGGCCTTCGGGTGGTGGAGGTGCTACGCCGCACAACGACGACCCGCTTCGATGACGCCAATCGGCCGCTGGAACAGCAGGTCGAGGTGCTGGACCACGGGGTGTCCATTGGCGGGCTCATCCCGAACGTGCCCTACTACTACCTCGCGGAGAGCTCCGTGTTGGTGCCCGAGCCGGGTGTGTTACGTGCTACCGCGCGGGCGGGGGAGCGCTACCGTCTGGAACGCCAGCTCTATGCGCTGATGCCAGGCATCCATCGGCAGTACGACACGCGCGCGTTTCCGCTGGTGCCTGGCACCGAGGCGATGCCTGAAAACGTCGGGGCGGCGGGGCAACTGGAGCGCTTCCTGGCGCTGTTCGGCACCGCGCTCGATCTGATGCGAACCGGAGCCGAGGGGCTCCGCGACCTCCACGACGTGGATCAGGTCGATGCGCGCGCCCTCCCGCTGCTCGCCCAGTGGATTGGTTGGGACCTCAGCTTCGATGCGCCGATCCCCAAACAGCGCCACGAGATCAAGTACGCGTCTGCGCTCTTTCGCCTTACGGGCGGTATCCCGAGTGCCATGATTCGGACGCAGCACGCCGTCGGGTGGGGGAGCCGCGTCAAGGAGTTCCTCCACAACGTCTTCCGCTCCAACGATCCGCCCGGCCTGACGCTCTGGCTACGGGAGCATGATGGTGTGGCCTGGTCCGAGCCAGTGCAGCCGCTCGTGCTCGACACAGCCGTCACCGGGCGCCCGGCCCTCACCACTACCGCCGACGGGACGACGTGGCTCGCATACCACACCTTCCGTATGAACCGCTGGGGGATCTGGGTGAAGGCGCGCCGCGCCGGCGAGGGCTGGGCCTCCAGCATCCCGCTGACGGAGGGGCGTCCGCTCGACCGCTACCCCGCGCTCGCGGCGCGGCCCGATGGTTCGCTCTGGCTCTTCTGGTCAGCTTACGATACCGCCCACGACCACTGGAGTGTCCGGCTCCGCATCCGCGATGCTGCGGGCGTGTGGGGTGACGCCGAGACGTTCGGGACGCCGGACGGCGCGCGGCGCTTCCCGAGCGCCACCGTGGACGCCGCCGGACAGCTCTGGCTATGCTGGATGGAGCACGACGGGCACGGCTGGGCACTGCGCTACGCCCGCTTCGACGGTGCATGGTCGGCACCGGTGACCTTCCCGCCGGATGGTGGCGACGCCGTGGCGATGTCCGGGCGGCCCAGCCTTATTGCCTTCGATGCTCCGGGTCGGCAACTCTGGGTTGTTTGGGAGCAGGAGGTGGCGACGGGCGATCCATCGCAGACGCGCAAGACGCTCGTCTTCCGCACAAAGTCGACGCTGGCGGCGGATTCCACCGGATGGGGGCCTGTCGAGGAACTGTCCGTTCGCCCACCCACCTTCCACGATGCCGATCCAGCGACCTTCGTTAACCCGGACGGCGATCTCGATCTGGTCTATGCCTCGGACCGGGCGGACGGGTGGTCGCTCTGGCACCGGGTGTTCGATGCGGGGGCCGATGCCTGGGGGCCGGAGGTCGCTTTGCCCTCCACGCCGTTCACGCAGCGCTACCCGTGTGCGGCGACGATAGGCGGGCAGACGGTGGTGGTCTATCGGTCGAACCAGAGTCCGCTTTACCAGAGCCTCGATCCTGGCGGGATCGCGTCCGAGGACTTCCGCTACGCGGGCTCGACGACGCTCCACGCTGAGCACGACGCCCCGCTCGCCTTGCAAGGCCACTTCGCCGACTTCAGCAGCTACACCTATGACCTCGGCGGCGCCCGTCGCGACGACTCGAACCGCTATGCCGATGACACGGTGGGGCTCTTCCTCGAACCGACCACCCTCGACGGAGACGCCCTGGCCGAGGGGCTGAGTCGGGTGCGGCAGGTGGCGGCGCTGAGCCTGCCCGTGACCGAGCGCGCGGTTCTCATCACCGAGCCCGATCACCACGCCGAGTACATCTACGACTACGTGCGCGGTGGACAGCCTGCGCCGCACTTCATCGAGGAATCCTACCTCGATGTTTTCACCTCAGCGCTAGGCACCGTCGTCTTCGGCGATGCCTTCGATTTCTCCGACACCCTCGTCTAGCTCCTGTCTGCCATGACCCATCGCTGGACTCCCAAAGGCATCTATCACGACCGACTCCTCCGACCGGGGCAGCCGATGGGGGACGCCGGATGGCGCCCAAACCTCGTCGTGGATCGCTGCCGCGCGCTACTGGCAGCCTTTATGAAAGGCGATGGCCCGCTCGGTATTCAGCGGATTGTGCTGGGACGAGGTGAGGCGGCCTGGGATCAGGTTCCACCACCACCGCCGGAGCCGGAGGCGCTCGCGCTGACCGACCCAGCACCGGTGGAGGTCGCGATTCCACCCGTGGCCATGGTCTACCTCGATGCGGCAGGCAACCCGTCGGTCGACCCGACGGCGCGCATCGAAATCACCGTAGACCTCGGGCCGGGGATACCGCCGCCCGACCCAGAGGGCACCTTTCCACTCCGCGAGTTCGGACTCGTCGGCGAGCTGGGCGGCGCGGCAGCCTTGATTGACCTCGTTCGGCATCCGGTGCTCCACAAGGGACCGAATGACACCCTCGTCCGCACCATTCGGCTCGAATTCTAAGCGTTAGCCATCATGGGTGACTATTCCCGCGATCCTTTTGCCCGCCTGACCGACGCCGTCGCCAAGCACTACGTCGGCGTGCGGCTGTTGCAAGGCGTCCCCGTGCTGGATGCCAATTGGAACGAACTCGACGACCTCCATCGGCATGAACTGGCTGCGGCCAGCGCCTGGATCACGGGCGACGGTGTGCCCACTGGAAGCGACGGCTTTCGCATCCTCTCGCTCGCAGGCGATGGCGTCGGGACGGTTGTGCTTACCGCCGATACTCCAGGGAGCGGGTTCTCTACCGTAGCCGTGGACCTCGGAGTCTCTACGGCAGCCGATGCCCTCGGCTTCGCGGCGGGCAACGCCGAGGCGACGCGTGAAGGCTCCTCTCCGGCCCGCCTCACGAGCGATCGCGCCGAGCCATTCGCGCTGGCAGCCGGGCAGACGCTGACCGTCATTGCCGACGGCGGGGCGCCGGAGACCATTACCTTCGCCGCGGGCGATTTCGCGGCTATCGGAGCGGCGACGGCAGCAGAGGTGGTGACGGCACTCAACGCCGGGCTCAACCGCGCGACGGCCTCTGCCGGGACGGGCAACGACTTCCTGATTCGCGGCCGCACCGATCCGTTCCACGCCGGGTGCATCCTCGTGGGCGGGCAACTCACGCACAACGACCGCGACCTCAAGTATTCCGAGCAGCCGCTCTACGAGAACGCGGTCCTCGCCGCAGACTGGGCCGTCGATGCCGTAGAGGCGCTGGTCACCCCGATTGCCCCTACCCGCCTCACCGTCTACCTCGACGTGTGGCTCCGCGAAGTGCGGTTCGAGGAGGATGACCTGCTCGTGGATCCGCGCATCGGGTTGGAGACGGCCAACCGGCTTCGGCGCGAGTGGGCCGTCCGCGTGATCGAGGACCTGAACTTCGCCGCGGCGCAGGCCGCCCGTCCACCGGGCCACACGTACTACCCGCTGGCGTGGATCGACCGCACCGCTAACCCGGCTATCGCGGAGGACATGATCACGGACCTGCGCGACACTGAAGCCTCCGTCCGCCGGGCCGTGGCCTACCGGGGCAGCGACGGGGCTGTACTCGTCGGCTCCGATGACCTGATGGCCCTGCTCACGCAGACTCGCGACAACGTCCGCGACTTCATCACCTTCCTGACCAGCCAGTTCGTCGATCCAGGCGATGCCTACGTGGCGGGCGAGGTGGCAGGAATCGATGCGCTGAGCGCCATCGCGTCGGTGGCGGAGCATGGACTGGCGCTGCTCCATGCCGAGACCCTCGGCACGCGCGCGGCCTTCGACCTCTTCGCGCAACTGCTCGATGCGGAGACGCGCTTCGTGACCGTCTGGCGCGACGCGCTCTTCCCCGTCATCAAGCCCGGCGGCGCTGTCTACGAGACGGCGTTCGAGGTCATGGTCGATCGCATCGAGACGTTTCTGACGGGTCCGGCACCAGCTGGCTTTACCACCATCGAAGACGCGCTTGCCGTGCGCAACCTCACCGAGGCCGTGCGCTCGCAGGAGCAGGTCAACGACGAGTGGGGCGATGAAATCGGGCGACCGACGGGCGGGCTGTCGGTGACCTACCTCGGCTCGGCGACGCCGGTCATCCAGCAGAATGTGCCCTTCGTCCTGGAGTTCGAGATCGACGGCAGCGTCACCCCCGACGACGATATTGACGTGGAGGTGTTCATCGATGCTGCGTGGCAGACGACGCTCCTCAATGAGGATGGTACGCAGCCGCTGGCGCTTCGGATGGGGCCGGGCGCGGATACGGTGCGCTTCCGCCTGAGCGTCCGCCCGCCGAACGTAGCGGCTGCCGAGACGCCGGTGAGCGTGCGTGTCTTCGCGCGGCGCAACAGCGGAGGCCTCTCGCACTTGACACCCCAGCGGACACTCCGCATCGGCGACCCGCCGCCGCCGTCCGAGGAAGACTTCTCGTTCAGCTTCGTCGCCGATGTGCCAACGGTGAACGGGGTGTTTCAGGTGCCCGTCAGCGGAGCGGCCATCGTCACCTTCGAGTTGTTCAACAACACCATCACGGCGCAGGATGTGGACCTCTCCTTCCAGCCGCCCAACTCCGGGGCGGCGGCCCCCTGGTCGTTCGTCACAGGTGGTTTCCCGGTCACCAACCAGACGGTCCCCGCGAACGGGTCGCGCGAGTTCGGTTTCATGTTCACGGCCCCAGCCGCACCGGGCAACGACCTCGTGTTCGTGTTCCAGGCAGAGGATTCGGCGACCAACGCGCTGCTGGCCGAGGCGCAGATCACGCTCACCTCGGTCTGAGGCTCCTTTGCCGGAAGACTACGCCCGCTTTGCTCTCTCTCGATCAACCCAAAGACTCATGAAACGGCATCCATCCCGCGCCCGGTGGGCGCACGGCAGGTTCATCATCCTGGCGCTGCTGAGCGTCCTGCTCGGGAGTGCGCAGGCTCAGAACGTATGCATCAAAGAACCCTCCGCCGCTCCGCCAGTGGACGGCGTAGTGGCCCCTGGCCTCGCCAGCGGTGGGTGCGCGGTAGATGCGGTATGGGGAGGCGTGTCGCCCGGTGCCTTCCAGCCCGATGACAGCCTTCCGGCGGCGAGCCTTTATCTCGCCTACCGGGCCAGCAGCCTCTACGTAGGGCTGGCCGTACAGGGTGATGAAGACCTCTCTGATCAGGACTACATCCTTTTGTACTTCGACGCGGACAACAGCAACGCGTTCGACAGCGGAGACTTCGTGCTCCGCATCGAAGTCAGTGCTAGCTCGATCTCTAGCGGCAAGCAGTGCAACGTGAACACGGGCATGATCGAACTCTACGTCCACGACGGGACGAGTTGGGTGCTCGACAATGCAGGCGGCGGGCAGGTCACAGCGCGCATCGCCTACGACTACCAGACGAGCGACGACCCCGAGGATCAGGTCTGGAATCTGGAACTCCAGATGCCGGTGACGGGCAGCTTCGACCTCGACATCGTTGCCGATCCTGCCTCGGCATCCTTCGGTGTCGGCGCCTTCCTCTTCGCCGACGATGGGAACCAGCAAGCGCCGCAGGTCGGAACCGTGCTGCGGTGGCCGGACGCCGTCACCACGACGCCGTCCATCGGGGCTACCAACCCCAACTTCATCACGCTCGATGCGGGCGAACTCGCCAATGCCTCCATCACCGATGTCTGCTTCGACGTCAACTTCTCCGCCCCGAATGCATGGCGCATCAACGGGCAGCCCGCTGCCTCCGGCGATCACCGGATTAACGAAGGCGTCTCCAACGACTTCATGGTCACCTTCCAGTACGAAGGACCGGCAGGTGCCGCAGGTGAGCAGCCGAACGAGGGCACCGTGCGGCTGGCGCTCAAGCCGTACGGCAATATCACGACCGGTTCGGAATATGAGTGGATCAAAGAGCTGCCTGTCGCGGCAACGACCATCAACGCCGCCGAGGATGTGACCTTCACGTACAACTTCGGTAGCCCGCCCGCCAACTGGGGCGACTTTGCCGAGATCAACTTCGTCTGCGCGACGATGACGCTGGAGGAGTTTCAGCGCGATGACGACGAGACGAACAACAGCCTGAACGTCAACTACAACTACTTCCAGACTTCTGAATACGGGCAGATGGCTTATCTCATGGCGGATCGGATTCCGGGTCTGCGAGACGGGGAACAAACGGAGATCTTGCTCCAGGCCCACACGAGCAACGAGCGGTCGCTGCTGGACCGGAGCGGGCGCGGCTCGGCGGGGCCGGTCTTCCGGTGGCCGGGCTCTGGCGGCGGCTGGGTGGCCTTGCTGCTGAGCGTGCTCGCCGCCCTGACGGCAGCGTGGGCCTTGCAGGCCGGGCGGCTCCGTCGCGGTCTTGCGTGGAGCCTGATCGGGCTGGCATTCGGGGCGGGCCTGACGGCCTGCCGCACGCTCCCGGACATTCCCGGCATCCCCGGGCTCACGCAGCGCTGGGAGTTCGCCAACGCGCGCGAACTCGGCATTCGCCCGATCCAGGGCGAGCCGGGCTGGTACACCATGCCCATCACCGTCGGCGAGCCGGTGCCACTCGAACTCAATTTCGAAGGCATGGCGCTACCCTATGAGCCTCGCCAGATGCAGCTCAATCCGCAGAGTGGCGACAATCAGCCGGGCCGCATTGACTTGCCGGTCGAGTCGGGGCGTGTCCTCGCCGTCGTCGCAACGGGCCAGGTGGACCTCGATGGCCCGAACGGGTCGCTGCCGCCGGCCTCGGCGGCGGGCATCGCCGATGAGCAAGCCGACGGGCGCTACCTCCTGACCGATGGCTACTACACGCCCGAGATGTACGCGGGTGCCCTCATCGGCTCGTTCGATGGGTTCGAGACGAGCTTCGTCGTCGGGCGCGAGACGGCGCTGTTGGTGCCCTCGAACGCCTCGACGCTTTCGCTCGCGGTCAATGCCACGCCGCAGCAATTCGGCCAGATCACCGGGGCGCTCGACCTCTACCTCGTGGACCGCCCGCCGCCGCTCGTGCCGACGGCCACCCGTCTCCGCGGGGACGGCACCTTCAGCGTGCCCTTCGTGCTCCCGCTCTGGGAAGCACTCACGTCGCTCAACCTGTACACCTACTACGTGACGACGGAGACAAACGACCGCGGGCAGGTGGTCGCCGAAACCCGCCACCCCCTCGGGTTCTCCCACTACACCGTCTACAACCGGCACCTCGACAGCCCGGATGGGACGCCGCAGCGGCGGCGCTGAGCTATGCTAACTGCGGCATCCTATCGGACCCTGGCGGCGCTTCTCGCTGGGCGCGTGGAGCCGCCCGCCCTCACCATTGCGGTGGGGGCGGGCGATGCGACCTGGGATGCCCAGGTGCCAGAGCCGGATCGGAGTGTGAGCCGACTCGTGGCCGAGGTGGCGCGCCGGGCGGTCCCGCCGGAGAAGCTCGTCTTTCTCGATGAAGTGGGCGAGCCCACGGACGCCCCGACGCCCGTGCTCCAGGTGGCTGTGACCTTCTGGCAGGAAGAGGCCATGGGTACCCTACGCGAGTGCGGGCTCCTTGCCACTGTCGGGGGCACGGAAGAGCTCCTCGCTTACTACGTGCACCCGCGCCTCGAACAGCGCGCCGACGCCGTGCTGGAGCGCACGATTCGCCTCGACCTGACGCCGCGCGCCATCGCGCCGGGCAGCCGCGTCACGCGCTGGCTCGGCAACTCGTCTTCGCGGGAACTGCACGACCTGGAGGCCGAAACGGCCAGCTGCCAGCTTGCGGAGATCGCGGAGGATCGGCGGTTCTACTTCAGCAGCTTCGAAGCAGGGCGCGAACATGGCTACGACCCGTGCGCGTACTGCTTCGGGCGCGAGGCCTCGCAGCGCTGAGCAGGGCTACGCAAAGCCAAGGCGTTCGGCTTCCCGTGCCATCGACGAAATCACCGTGGCGATGTGCTGATCGAGGTCCACCCCCAACTCCTCGGCACCCTGACGGATATCCTCGCGGCTCACAGCGGCGGCGAAGCGCTTATCCTTGAGTTTCTTCTTGACCGACCTCGGCGTCATGCCCGCGAGGCCATCAGGGCGGACGTAGGCGACAGCGGTGATGAAGCCTGCCAACTCATCTACGGCGAAGAGCGTTTTCGCCAGCCGCGTCTCGCGCGGGACGCCGCTGTACGTCGCGTGCCCGAGAATCGCCGTGCGGATTTCCTCGGAATAGCCGCGCGCCTCTAGGTCTGCTACGCCCACGAAGGGGTGAGCCTCCGGCGAGGGGTGCCGCTCGTAGTCCATGTCGTGCAAGAGGCCCGTGATGCGCCACGTCACCTCGTCCTCGCCGAACTGCTCGGCGTAGCCGGCCATCGCGGCTTCGACGGCGTACGCGTGGCGTCGGAGGCTGTCGGATTCCGTCCATTCGTGGAAAAGCGCGAGGGCGTCGGCGTAGGTCGGCATGGGGACGTGTGGCGTGTTGCGAAGGGACACCGCTCTGCATGTACTACGCAATACGGATCAGAAAATGTCCACGAGGCGCATTTCGCGAAGGAAGCGCTCGGGGTCGTTCTCGAAGGCGGTCAGCAGTTGTTCGAGTGAGGCGGCGGCGGCGTTGGCGTTGTAGTAGAGCGAGGGGTCGTTGAGCAGCAGGCCGAGCGAGCTTTCGGGCGAGGTGGCGAGCGCGAGCGTGGAATCGAGCTGGACCGTCACATCGTCGAGGCCTGCCAGGCTCGTCTCGATCTGCGCCATGGTGCGGTTGAGCCCGGCGATGGTCGCGGTGAGCGAGTCGGCGAGTAGGGGGCTGCGCTGCGCAAAGTCGGCCGTGAGAAACTCGGCGTTGGCGGCCGCCCGCTCCGCGCTCTCGGCCGCCCGCTGAAACGAGGCCGTGATCGTCCCGATGCGCTCGCGCTCGGCGAGGAGCATCTGCGTCGTGGCCGTCGTGATGAAACGAAGCTGCGCCATCGCCGCGTCGAAGTCGTCGCCGGATTCGTTGATGAGCGTCTCGACGCCCTGGAGCGCGCCGACCGCGGCGATGAGGAGGGTGTCCGTACGGGCGGCGAGCGGCCCGGCCCGGTCGGTCAGCAGCGAGAACAGGTCGCCGTCGCCTGCCGCGCGAATCGTGTCGCCCTCGGCGAGGGGGCGCCCGACCGAGGCGCCCGACGGGGGGCTTATCGAAACGGACACGTCGCCGAGCGCTGCAAAGCCACCCGTCCCGATCCGGCTGCCGCGTGGGATGGTGGTGCCGTTGTTGAGCGCGAGCGTGACGTAGACGTGGCGCCCGCCGTCGGCCAACTCGACGCGGCGCACCGTGCCGACATTGACGCCGCTGAGCCGCACGCCACTGCCCGCCAAGAGGCCCTGCGCGTCATCGAACACAGCCACGACCTCGTAGCTGGACGCGAGCAGGGGGAGCCCCTGCAAAAAGCGGATGCCGAAGAACAGCGCAATGGCGGCTCCGAGCACGGCGATGCCGACCTTGAGTTCGTTGCTCATAGAGGTGAAGGGCAGGGCGCCGCGTCAGGCGCCGATCTGGTACTCGTTGGCCCGCACGAAGGCGCACAGGTCCGGGTCGGTGCAGGTGTGGAGTTCTGGTACGGTGCCGGTCCAGTGCATCCGCCCGTCGTGGATGAAGCCGACGCGGTCGGCGATGGAGAGGACGGAATGCATGTCGTGTGTGATGACGATGCTCGTCGCGCCAATGGTTCGGCCGAGGCGGAGGATCAACTCGTCGATGGTGTTGCTCGTCTCGGGGTCGAGGCCACTCGTGGGCTCGTCGTAGAGGATGTACT